>JAIXVG010000073.1 GCA_027483145.1 Planctomyces sp. | reverse complement strand
CGGGAATCGAACCCGCAACCCCCAGTTCCCTAAACTGGTGCTCTACCGTTGAGCTAACCGCTCCCCCGAGTTCCGCTTAGAACCCATGTCCGGAACAGACACTGCCCAACCCTTCCGGATGGCGCGGCTGCCGCTGGACGGAGACATCATTGGAGCTTGCCTTCGAAGAGGCGCCGGTGGGAGTCGAACCCACTTGATGCGGCTTTGCAGGCCGCCGCCATGCCGTTTGGCTTCAGCGTCATCACATCAGTGTCCCTGCCAGGAGTCGAACCTGGTCTCCGACCTTCGCAGAGTCGCGTGCATCCACCACACTCCAAGGACCAGTTCACATAAACGAGAGCTCCAAGCGTGGCACCGCGACGCCGCGTGATCTCAGCATCGTGTAAGCCCGCAGGCAGGTGGCCAGAGACCTGAGGAAAGAGGTTCTAATCAGTCCCTCCTGCCTCAAGCCTCCAGTCTCCAGCCTACTCCTCCAGTTCCACGTTCCAGTACGTCTCGCTGACGAACTTGGACCAGCTTTCGATGCGTACATGCTGCAGTGCATACAACGGCCGCCACTGCGGACGAACCGGTTCGGTTCGAAGCGGCATGTGGGCCTCATCCGGTGTCCGGTTGGCCTTTCGCTTATTACAGTCGATGCATGCCAGCACGCAATTGTCCCATGTACTCGTTCCGCCGCGCGACCGAGGCAGAACATGGTCGATGGTCAGGTCTTCGCTGCCGAGCTGCTTATGGCAGTATTGGCATGTATACCGGTCCCGCTTGAAGATGTTCCGCCGACTGAACGTGACCCTCTTCGTAGGAACTCGGTCATACCCTGTCAGCGTGATCACTTCCGGAACACGAATCCGAAACATGACCGACTGGACGAACGGATCTTCCGCAGCCGGAATCAACTTGGCCCAGTCGGCCCATGTGTACTGCTGGAAGTCGTCAGGATCGACGATCTTCGCCCGTTCCGATGCGACCAGCGTCAATGAGCGGGCCACGGAAGCCACCCCCACCGGTTGCCAGTTGCGATTCAGGACCAGCGTCGGTCTTGTCAACATCGCCACCATCACTCTCTCCTTCTTCCCGAGGGTGCTCGAACGGGATCGAACCGATACCTTTGGCTTCACATGCCAATATGCAGGAACCACTACACCACGAACACCATGCTGGCGGGTGCTGCAGCATGCGCCACAGCACCCGCAAAGTTAGTCAATCAATCCAGGCGATCTGCCGCAATTTGTCGGCAGCAATGTCGGCTGGATCGGGGAACACTTCAGTGTTCTGCACAACTCGATGCCAGAGATCAAAGAAGATCGTCTGGTGATCTCGATGCCGTACATTTCCCCGCACAAACACTTCCTCTCGCCCCGGAACACGGAAGAGTTCGTCGACACGATGGGGCTTCCCTCCGTTGCGAACTAACTCCCCTCGGTACTCAATCAACTCCGCGTCCACTTGCATTTTGGGTCGTGGCAGGAAGAACCATTCTCCTTGCCGGATGTAAGCGGCCGTTGTGCGACGATCGAGTCGATGACGAATCCCCTTCCGTCGCTGTTCTCGCCGTACCAGGGGCGGCTTCAGCGATTCCATCGCTCCCCGAACGGTTGCGGTCTTACGACCAAACTCCAGGCCAGCGACGAACCAATGCGATTCGTCATGACCGCAGAGGTAACGGCCCGAAACCGGAAGTCGCTGCCCAGTCACATCCAGTACCAACTGGCGAAGATGTGAATGTACATCAACCACTTCGATTTCCAATTGGTCATTATGTGGCAACTGAAACTGATAGGCTTCTACCCGGCTGCGAGTCACAATATCGATCGCAAACCGTCTCCCGAATCGCTCATCTGTTAACCGAGCACCGATTTCATCGAATGCCTTCTGAATTAATGCTTCCATTTTTCTTTCTTCTCCATATACCTTGCCGTCTACAGGCACAGACAATCTTCGAATCTGCCTGGGAAGACCTTTCCCCCCCTGCTACCGGTCACGAAGCCGCTTTATTCATTGCATCCGACAGGTCTCGGGTGGCATGGCCATGTCGTGCTCGGATGGCGAAGCCACAAGAAGCCGCCCCGTCCGCTCTTGCTGATCACTAAGAACATGTTTTCAATTTCCCGCCGAGCCAACCATGCGAATGGTCGAGTGCATTCGTTCTGCTTGGATAATTCACAGAAGGCGACTCTCGCACTAACGGTCAGGGACTCGTCTGTTCCATGTTGGTCACCAAATAGCCATCGCGACTGTCCGAAAAAACGGAAGTAGGTCATGGTGCTCTCGAAGGTTTAGTTTTAAGGCTCAGTTTTAGGGCTCAATATGTGAGACTCTGAGCTAAACCATGCTGAGATTCATAACGAGATCAGCGTGAACAGTCCGGGCCAATCCGATCGCTCTCGAGATGCCTCTTCGATCCCTCAACCAAGTCTTGAATGAGCACAGAGACACCGAGTCACGGTGACGAGTTCGGGGGACCGGTAAGAGTTATAGTCGGAAAGTGAAGACGACTGCGGCTGACCTTCGCTTCGCTATCGCGTGGCAGCCCCTCTCGCAACCCTGCCGTTCCGTTCCGCTGAGAAGGCCGGCGTCAGTACTGAACTGCCGAGGGCACAACCTGTTGGTGTTAAAGGCCAAGCAAGTTGACGAACGCATCGAAAGATGGTGCAACTTTCCGCTAAACGAGGCCATTTGCGGTGTGCCAATCGCTATCAATAACTCGAGGGGTGTCGATGCCCGTGCGATAATCCAGTGCAATCCCAGCGTCGTCGCCGATCCGCCCATTGATAATGATGAATACGGTCTTTTCCACGTCGATCCATGGCAGGTCACGGAATGCAACCTGCGATCCGCGATACTCCGAAAAAATGACTGTCCTCAGCCGCATTTGGGGCCATCAAAGGACCCGAGTTAAACAGCATCGACTCAATCGATGACAAGAACGGCAGTGGGTCGCGGATAAGCGGTACTTTCACCGCCATGACTTCATCGCCAGGATGTTTCCATCGACCATCTTCCAGCATTGTTAGCAGCACGCCTAGTAGCAGAAGCTGTCGACGACACATTCTGATATCTGCGTCGACCATGGCGTTCATTTCATCGGAGTTCGCTGGACCATTTAACTTGATTGGCTAGATCTTGAATCTCGCCGACAAAAAAAGGCCCCGTCAGCATATATGTTGACCGGGCCTTTTCAAAACAAATAAAGTGGGGAGGATTCGAACTATATCTAGAATCAGCTTGAAAACACGACTCTTGAGAGTCGCTGACGTAAAATCCGGCGCAGTGCTCGAACGGCCCTCCCCTGACCTGCTCAACAACAACAGGATGCACAAGGATTGTGCTGACCTCGCCGACGCAAGTGCTGGTTGGGAACAACTCCCGGAAGCCGTCCGTACAGGGGTCACTGCGATAGTACGAGCAGTAGCTAAGTGACGCGTCTTATTTCATCTGTGGGCGACCATCGAGAAGGAATCGTCCTCGGTGTCTACGTCTACGAAACCTCAAAAAGCAAGCTGGACGGTATGGGTTCCGTAGACGATGACTACGAAACGGCTTGCGAATACGTGACCATGATCGACCGCCATTCAATTTCCAACAAGAGCCGAATCTGTCGTAGCCACCCTGCAAAGGTTGGCTCACGACGTACCGACTGCTGCCAACGCCACCATTCGGTTGCGAACTGCGGACCAGCATGTCTACGCAACCTTGAAGAACCAACTGGAAAATGAGGTAGTGTAGACGTAGACACTGTAGACAGTCCGCAGACAGGGCAGCCTGACGCCCGCCAAGACCGCACGTCGCCCCTGTTACACCCAGATGTCCGTGCGAAGTAATGGTCGGAAAGTCAGCAGGTACTACTTTCGCATTCTCGTCCCCGACCCCAGCGGGAGGTGAATCGCTATTTGACACACTTTCTTTCTTGGGGTGGCATTTTCATCACGCAGATCGTCGCCGGTGGGACAATTCCATGGGTTGGGGAGATAAGTTATTGCTGAAGCGGCAGATTCTCCTAATCTTTTTCGGCCCGTCTCGGTGTACTGGCTTCGCCGGATTAGGCTTCACACCCAAGGCGGTACTGTCGCGTCGTTAGCGGTGCCAGTGCTCGAACAGTTCCGGGATCTGGACCAAGGGTCAATCACTAGTTGGACAAGAACCGCTTACCCGCAAAGCAGCCAAGCGACGTTTGATTCCTCGTTGGCTCACGTCAAAATTCGATTGTCCATTAAGAGTGATCGGCGCACGTGCTCAGTCAGAGTTGGTCGACTAGGATCGATCCCCACCAAGGTTGCGCAATGACGCTGTAGTTGCACAGCATTGCGGCGAAGTGCAGAACCGCTTTCCGATCGCGCGACATCAATCGGCAATTCTTTAGTAACTCGCCCATTGCTATTCTGAACGAACGTGGTAAGGTTGTATTCCGAGTGGATTGGACTTATTGGCCTACCATTCGAACGTAACGGATGACTAGATAAACGGCAGCCCGGCCTAAACCGAGACGCTGGTTAGTAAGTAAGCCGACGCGGCGGAGTACCTCAAAGGTGTTCTGTCGCGTCGGCTTTTGTTTTTGCCCTGGCCAGTCGAGAGCGATTGACTTCAGCCATGTTTACAGGAACGTTCGCATGACGAAGAACGAGCGGACCAGGCTCGAATTGCAACTGCCTGAGATGCGTCAACGACTATTGCGCGAAGTCGATTCGGTCCAAGAGGCGTTGCGAGCGGACTCGGTAAAACCTGGCCAAATCTCAAGTCTGCCGAAACACGCAGCCGACGCGGACGTTGAGGGCTTAGACAGCCAGATTGCGATTGCCATCAACGAAGAGTTTCTTCTAGAGCAGGTTGAAGCGGCAATTGAAAGGGTTCGGACGGGTACATACGGCGTCTGTCAGGAGTGTGGAGAGCATATCGGCAAGGAACGTCTTCAAGCAGTTCCCTATGCGGCCCATTGCATCGAGTGCGCCCGAGCT
>JAIXVG010000256.1 GCA_027483145.1 Planctomyces sp. | reverse complement strand
TGCTGTTGAGCCACGGCCCCGATGAAATTGCCTGGGCGCAGCAGAACCACGTCCAACTGATGCTGGCTGGGCACACGCACGGCGGCCAGATTCGCCTCCCGGTTCTGGGCCCGGTTTTCTCCCCCAGCCGCTACGACGTCCGGTTTTCTGCAGGAACCTTCTATCAGGCCCCAACGCTTCTCCACGTTTCGCGCGGCATCTCGGGTAAAGACCCCATCCGCTACCGCTGCTCCCCCGAACTGACCCTGTTTCGCCTGGCGAATGCCTAGGTCAGTCGACGGAAGGTCGCCCGCTCCACCAAAAAAAACAGGCAAGACTCGCTGATCGAGTCTTGCCTGTTTAATGTTAGAAAGCCGCTTGAAATCCTCAAGCACTTCGTCTGGTGCTTAGACCTTGCGAGCGAGCCGAGCCAGCAAGTCCCCTGGGCCGTGATCGTAGCAGTCACTTTCGTGCCACAGCGGCACACCAGCGGCATAGCGCGCTGCCAGCATGATCACCTTGGCTTCAGAACCAGGCTTCGCTGCTGTTGGAGCAGCCGGGTTAATCCCTAAAGCATCGAAATCGATTTCTTCAAATTCTTCGCTGACTTCTTCGCCGAATTCGTTACCGAATCCAATTTCGGTTTCCTGGTCCAGATCATCAATATCGTAATCCAGCGACATTCGTTGCTCCGTTTTCTTCTAGAACTGATCTCAAAACTCACTGCGGGATAGCTACCACCCAAGCATTTGGTGCCTTCATACAGCACCATCATTTGACAATTTTCAACAGCAGTCTTGAGCGAACTTCTTCCCAAAATCACAACAAGCGGAATCACCCGCTTTATTCGATCAACATAGCGAGCTATCTCGCTCATCTCGGGTTTTGTGTGCTACTCGGCATCCACCTCAAATCGAGGCAACACCGCTAGCCGAGACCTCAATCGCAAACTTCACCAAGGGATCCTTTGCAGAACAATTCGTCCTGCAAACCTCAGCTCAAAAATCAAGAATGAAGTAAATCGGCATGCTGGCTAATCAGACCACCGAATCAAAGGCTACTTTCGCTTGATCGCCTGATCTCTCACCCAGTTCTGCTTATTTGAAGTCCTTGCAGCACTGCAAGAATTTCATCGCATCACAAAAGATTCGATTAGACGTCAGACATTCAGCCAACAACATTACGCGCTCAAGCCATCAATGGAACTGGTAACCCACGTTACTGTTCCCCGAGCCAAGCCCGTCCATGTGCCAGCTCAATCCTGCGAAACCCCTCAACTTCGATTCATCTACGGTCCCTGCTGCCTCGATTGACTTTGCTGCGATCATCCCATTCCATCGAATGGCCGTTGAAAGCAGTACCGAGGAAACCGGAACCTCCAGCAAACCCCACTTCCTAAGCGAAACAAAAGGGCTGCAATCAGCCGGGAAAATAGTAGCGGCAATCGCTTGCCAACCACCTTGTCTCCCCGACGATGCCTACCTCGCGATTAGCCCGACATCCAGTCAGACCAATTGGCTATCGGCTGGTGAACTGCTCGTGCCCACATCATCGGAACGCTCAACCGTATTGTCAGTTGAGACAGAACAGAACCTGTGAGAACCAACTCAATCACCACACCCATACGGAATTGCTGTATCGGCACTGGGGTCAATCATTGACCAGTTTTCTTGAACGAAAACCTGCACAGCAATCCAATCACCCTAACCATGCCAATCTGCCCTACTGAGACAGATGGCTAACGGCTTCGGGATCTGCTTCGCACGCGAACATCGGCTGCCTGCAGACCGAAACCTCGGTCCAACAATCAGCGGGGGCATTCTTTGGTTTCTTAGCAGAATTGTCAATAAAATTTCTTACAAAATCGGCCAAACCGCGCTGTTGTGGTCCGTAACTCGCCTCCCTTGACACTCAGACTCTCGTTCCTTCTGCCCCGTGAACCTCGTGCAGGCAGTTCTAAACTCCTATTTTCCCTAATCTCTCAAAAGTCGCACCACTAATCCTTTCATAGTCTTAACGTGGCCGGTCAACATCGTACCGCCGCAGCTTGCGATCAAGGGTGCTTCGCTCGATCCCCAATAGCTGGGCGGCTCGCGACTTATTCCAGTTCGTCCACTCCAGCATCGCCAAAATGTGCTGCTGCTCCACACTCTCCAGCGGTAACGGAGCAAATTCGTCCGTCGTAGGCAGCGGCCCCGGCGATCGAGGCCCTCCGTTCAAAGTGGAAAGCTGAAAGTCGGCTGCGGTCAATTCGTTCGTCCCACACAAAATCACCGCCCGCTCGATCGCATGCCTCAACTCACGAACGTTCCCCGACCAGTCATGTGCCAGCAGCAATTCGATGGCCGACGGGTGGAACTTCATCGAAATCCCGCGAGATTTAGCCGCCGATTTCTGCAGGAACGACTCCGCCAGCAACGGGATGTCTGCTACTCGGTCCCGTAACGGGGCCACAAAAATCTCCACAACCTGCAGCCGAAAATAGAGATCCTTCCGAAAAGTCCCCTCTTCGACCGCTTGTTCCAGGTTGCGGTTTGTTGCTGCTACCAACCGCACGTTGACCGAAATCGGCGACGCCCCGCCGACCCGGTCAAAGGGATGCCCTTCCAGCACTCGCAAAAACTTCGCCTGGATCGATGGTCCCATTTCTCCGACTTCGTCTAAGAACAGAGTTCCGCCGTTCGCTTGTTCAAACTTACCAATCTTCCGCGAGACGGCCCCGGTAAACGCCCCTTTCTCGTGCCCGAACAACTCACTTTCAAGCAGCGATTCCGACAGGGCCGCACAGTTCATCGTGACGAACGGCCCGGAGATTCGGCCAGGGTGATGGTCATGAATTGCACGCGCCACTAGCTCTTTCCCGACGCCACTTTCCCCGCGAATAAGGACAGGCGCATCGGTCGGAGCAATTCGAGAAATCTGCTGCCGTAACCGTTGAACTGCAGCGCTCTCACCAATCAGTTCGATCGCTGGTTGCAGTTGTTGCCGCAACGTCTGGTTTTCTGTTTCAACCCGCGCCAGCCCAGTCTGCAGCGATTCTACCTGTCGGATGGCACTTAATCCCAACGCCATCTGATCCGCGACCGCCAGCGTCAAATCGAGGTCTTCGTCAACCAGTGGCTGGTCGGGTATTGTCGAGTACAAATGAATCAGCCCATATAGCTTCCCGTCGGCTCGAATCGGTGCGCACAACACGCTGTGGGCGCAGAGTGCTTCAATACTCCCTTTCCCGGCTGGAAACCTCTCATCGTTTTCGACATCGTTAGCCAAAATCGCTTCATTCGACTGCAAAACCGCTCGCGACAGCGTCTTCGAAACTCGTTTGTAATTCGAGTTATCGCGAGCCGAAAACGCCAGCACCTGCAAACTGGCTGGGTCGATTCCACTGGAGCTCTCCTGCCCCAATCCAGGAACTAACAGAATGGCACCGATTTGCGATGCGGTATGTTGTTGC
>JAIXVG010000086.1 GCA_027483145.1 Planctomyces sp. | reverse complement strand
TGTGGGACTTCGGTGAATCGGTGCGCTACGAAGCCCGACACTCGACCATCTGGTGCTTGATAGCCAAAACGATTGACATCAAGAAAGTCGGTCAGGCTGAAGTCATGAACTAGAGTCAGTGCTTTGCGAACCTCGGACTGGCGTTGATTCTGAGCGTTCGGTTCAAGTGGTGCGCCCGGGAGGTCACCATCTGCAAGGTTGGTTCCGGGGTCGGGTGGTTCGTACTCGTGGCTGGGTTGCGGAAGCGGATGAAGCGGACCAGGATCAGTGGGGCCATTTTCCCGCCATATCGCTCGCATACGAGTCAGTCCGAACCCCTGGGCCATCACGAAGCTAAACGAGATTTCTTCATGTAGCTCGCGCAACACCTCGGTGCGAGTTGCATCCCGGTAAAATGGAAATGGCACCTCGTTGAACTCTGCTACATCTGCTTCACGAACTGTCAATCGCTTAGAGACATCCTCGGAAAGGTTGATTTCGCGTTCGTCGCCATTAGAAGTTCGATGTACCCCAACCAATCGCGGGCTTAAGTCTTCGAGTGGATTTTGCTGCAGCACCCGCTCGATTTGAATCAGATGCCTTCCAGTGAGCCAACCGAAGAAAGCAACCGTCAGCACGAACGCGATTGAGGGGGACAAGCGGAGGAAACGCTCTCGACCAGCCGAACAGGCTAGCACAATTCCAGTCAGGAACAGCTGGACACAGATCGTGAATAACGTGAACGCCGCAGCGATTGGCGGAATACTAAGAGCAAGCGAAATCCAGATGTTTTTTCGTCGTCGGTGCTCCAAGCGTGCCCATGTGAGATAGGCTGCCAGCGCGATCCCGTAGAGAAGATAGAATAGAACTTGAGTCCACATCGTTCTGCTCCTTATCTTTAAGACAAAACATCCTCGACAGGAGAGTCGTTTGGCCATGGTGCGGCGAGCCGCACCCTACGGGGACTGTACGGACCGGTCATGAAGTTATTCGTGGTCATGAAACGAGTAACGCTCATTTCTCGAATTGGTTCATGGTCTGCACAGCAGACCCTACTTGGACCTTTGTGGTAAGCCGTAGCGTTGGGTGAGTTCGTGTTCGATGGAAGAAAGAGAGATGTCGTTGGCGCGCAAGAGAACCATGAGATGGAAGACCAGATCGGCCGCCTCGTGGATTGTATTCATGCGGTCTGATTCGGCACAGGCCTCAACGAGTTCGTAGGCTTCCTCGATGAGTTTCGCCGCCTGCAAGTCATGGCCGTGTTGAAAGAGTTCGGCGGTGTAGGAACCAGCGGGCAGGGTTTGTTGCCGCTCTTTGAGAAGGGCTTCGAGGCGGGTGAGAATATCTGCGGCTCCAGTGGGGGCCGGTGGATGCTGGGCCAGCGGATTGGCGTCGGGGGTCATTGAGCAAAGACCTTCTTGAGTGCGGCATGGCGATAGTCGAAGGCGTCTTCCAGCGAATCGAGGATGCGATCGGCATTGACCATCAAACCAAGTAGCCCGGCTGGTGGCTGGAATTCGATATGATTCGTCAGAATGGTCGACCCATCGGGCTGTGGGACCAAGATGTGTTTGTGGACCATCGATTGGAGAGGTCCGCGAATCTGAATTTCCTGATACCCTTGCCCCGGAACAATTTGCGAGACCTCGTGCTCCATTTGCTGTACGAGGCCGTAGCCTTGCATTTTGAACGTAAATCGGCACCCTTCGGTAAAGATCTCCGGGGCGTTCACGAGGGTCAGCCCTACTTGCGGTGGACTGATTTGCGGGAGATGGCTTGATTTGATGATAAAGGCAAAGACACTCGCCGCATCGGCGGGGAGGGTCACATGGCTTTCAAAAACGGGCATGAAGTCGGGCCTCGCTGATTTGATAAGGCGGAGTCTGCTACCCGGAAAAGTATCGGAGAATGAGGGTAAAACTGAAACCCATCTTCGCGAGAGAGACGGTAAAACGGGAAAATCGATCGGATTAAGGTGAGACAGTAACCACGCATGTCATTTTCTGAACTGAACCGGTGCTGGGTGTTAGCCGGGCCAACTGCTGCCGGAAAAAGTGCGGCAGCCATGGTGCTGGCCCAAAAGCTGAATGCAGAGATCGTTGCGCTCGATTCGATGACGCTGTATCGCGGCATGGATATTGGTACCGCGAAGCCGACGGCCGAAGAACAGGCGGCGGTGCCACATCATTTGATTGATGTGCTGGATGCCAGCCAGGAAATCAGCGTGACGGAATATCTGTCGCTGGCCCAGGAGGCCGCCCGCGAGATCGTCAGCCGGGGGAAGGTTCCACTGTTTGTCGGTGGGACGGGGCTGTATTTGCGGTCGCTATTGAGAGGGGTGTTTGCTGGTCCACCTGCCGACTGGGAATTGCGGCAAAAGCTGGAGGCCGAAGCGCGGCAGATTGGTCCAGAAGCCTTTCTAGCCAAGTTAGCGGCCGTTGACCAAGTGACGGCAGCCAGGTTGCATGCCAACGACCTACGACGAATCGTGCGAGCGCTGGAAGTTTATGCAGTCACAGGTCGGCCCATCTCTTCATTCCAGGAGCAAACGCCAAGGCCGAAGGCCGCGCAGCCAGTGCTGACCGTTTGGATTTCGCCGCCGCGCGATTGGCTGCATGCGCGGATCAATCAGCGGGTGATTGAGATGTTCAATCGTGGCTGGGCAGAAGAAGCATGGGGATTGTTCTGCCAGCGACCGTCCGTGGGGAAAACAGCCCGGCAGGCGCTGGGGTATCAACAGATATTCGATTATTGGGAGAAGGAGGAAAACGGACCAGTCAAGCCGGGGTCGCCCATTGCCATCCCTGATGATCTGACCGATCAAATTCAGGCAGCGACCAGGCAATTCGCCAAGCGGCAGATGACCTGGTTTCGCAATCTGGAAGAATGTCGCGAGTTGGCGATCATTGGAAGCGAAACGCCTGAAGCCATAGCTTCAAGAGTGATTGGAACGGCCAAGGAAACTTCATAATATCGGGTGAGTAGAGACTTGTCTGAGTGTCAAAACAGGGCTTTTCAGCCGAAATCTGAGGTTTTACAGGCTCTGCTAAGTTTCATTTTACTCACAATTACTGTACTCTCGTGAGCCTCTTCTCGAATTGGGACTGGACGCAGTCGATTGGCGTCATCTCTGTCGCTACCGGATCAAGAAGCATGCTTGGCCTAGTTGGTCAGAAGGCATGGTCTTGGTTGACGCGGGTTGGCGGTGCCTGAGTTCTATTGCAAGTTGGGTCAACAAAGTTTGCGACTGAAACACGTCGCCCGGAGAGCTATTTTCTATGGCGGTTTTTCTTGGGATCGACATTGGGACCAGCGGCACCAAGACATTAGCAATGAACGAGACAGGAGAGATCCTGGCCTCGGCCACGGCGACCTATCCACTTTCCAACCCCAAGCCGGGATGGAGTGAGCAGGACCCAGAGGACTGGTGGAAGGCGACGATTGAAACCGTCAAGAAGGTGCTGAAGGCTGGCAAGGTTAAGCCAGACGACGTGGCCGGAATTGGCCTTTCAGGTCAAATGCACGGAAGTGTGTTCCTGGATAAGTCGCATGACGTGATTCGGCCAGCGCTATTGTGGAACGACCAGCGGACGGCCGTCGAGTGCGCCGAAATCGAGAAGCGGGCTGGCGGAAGGGCCAAGCTGATTGATCTGGTGGCCAACCCGGCACTGACAGGCTTCACCGCCCCAAAGATTATGTGGCTCAAGAAACACGAGCCGAAGAACTACGACAGAACAGTCCAGATTCTGCTGCCGAAGGACTATGTGCGGTTCTGCTTGACTGGTGAGTTTGCGACCGAAGTGAGCGATGCATCAGGGACATTGCTGCTGGATGTCCGCAATCGCTGCTGGTCGAAGACGCTGCTGGATAAGCTTGATATTGAAGCCAAGCTGCTGCCAAAGGTGTATGAGTCGGAAGATGTTTCGGGGAAGTTGTCGGCGTCAGCCGCTAAACTGTTGGGCCTCAACCCGGGGGTGCCTGTGGTTGGTGGGGGAGGTGATCAAGCGGCTGGGGCGATTGGTAACGGGATCGTCAAGCGAGGCATCATTTCTGCCACAATGGGAACCAGCGGTGTGGTGTTTGCCCACAGCGACGAAGTACAGATCGATCCTGAGGGACGAGTCCATACATTCTGCCATGCCGTTCGCGGGAAATGGCATGTGATGGGTGTCGTTCTATCAGCCGGTGGAAGCTTGCAGTGGTATCGCAATCAACTGGCTGAAAAAGAGATTGCTGACGCGAAGAAGCTGAAGACCGACCCGTATAACCTGATTACTGAACAAGCAGCGGAAGCGCCGGCGGGGTGTGAAGGGCTGTTCTTTTTGCCCTATTTGTCTGGTGAACGAACACCCCATGCCGATCCGTTTGCACGGGGTGCCTGGATTGGTTTGAGTTTGCGGCATGGCCGTGCTCACCTCATTCGTTCGGTGATGGAAGGGGCCAGCTATGCGATGCGTGACTGCCTGGAAATTATCAACGACCTGAAGATACCAATTCGCGAAATTCGGCTGTCGGGTGGTGGTGCTCGCAGCGACTTCTGGCGACAAATGCAGGCTGACCTTTATG
>JAIXVG010000422.1 GCA_027483145.1 Planctomyces sp. | reverse complement strand
GTTGGGCCGGGCTTCAATCCCCGTGGTATGGCTGGTTACATTGGCCATCCTGGCCGGTTACTGGGGGTGGTTTGCGATGACGCCGATTCCTGCAGCCGACTCGCCAATGGGAATTGCAAGTGCTGCAAAAGGCCTGCCCGAGTTAAAGTCCTTCGAGCAACATTGGCAGATTCATACAAATGCGGCTGAGCAGTTCGATCAGTGGTTTCTGAATCTGTTCCCCCGCGAAGCCCCTTTCGAGCGGAACAACGGTGGGTATTGCACGCTGAGCTTCATTCCAACTTTGGCGACGATGCTGCTGGGTCTGTTGGCAGGTCGGCAACTGCATGAAAGTTCTTCCAGCAAGCAGACACTCATTTGGATGTTTGCGGTGGGGCTGGCACTATTGGGTGCAGGACTGGCGATTGGCCAGTTGGGTTATTGCCCGATCGTGAAGCGAATTTGGACACCGAGCTGGACGTTATTCAGTGGCGGGATTTGCTGCCTGACGGTGGGGGTGTTGTACCTGGTGGCCGATGTGCTGCGGTTCAGGTGGTGGGCATTCCCGCTGGTGGTGCTGGGCTGCAACTCGATTGCGGCTTATGTAATCGCCGAGACTTCGCAGGGCTTCATTCGCCAGAACTTGGCCACTCATTTCGGAAGTAGTTGGCATGGCCTGCTGGGCGAGCCGTATTCTCCGTTTGTGGCAGGGGGAGCGGTCCTGCTAGTGCAGTGGATCGTTCTATGGCGAATGTATGCGAACCGAATCTTCGTCAGAGTGTAACGGGTTGAAGTTGAGAGTTGAGGGACTTTTTCTGGCCCTGAACCCTCAATTACAAGCCCTCAACCATTCAAGCCCCATTGTCGCGTAGTTCGCCGCGCAGGATTGGTTCGAGTTCTTCCACGAAGTCGTTGACATCCTGGAACTCGCGATAAACACTGGCGAAGCGGACGAAGGCGACCTTATCCAGGACGCGTAGTTCTTCCATTACCTTTTCGCCAATGTAGCGAGAGGGGACTTCACGTTCGAAGTTCTCGTAGAGGTCAGCTTCGATTTTGCTGATGACGTTTTCGATGGTCTCCGCACTGACCGGCCGCTTGTAGCAGGCTTTTTCGAGGCCAGTGCGAATCCGATCGCGTTCGAAGGGGACGCGCGAGCCATCTTTCTTGACGACGCGCAGAGTCGATTCTTCGATCTTTTCGTAGGTGGTGAAGCGCCGTTCGCAGTGGAGGCATTCGCGGCGACGGCGAATGACAAACTGCTGGCTGGTGCGCGAATCGATGACTTTGGTTTCGTCATGACGACAAAACGGACACATCATAGCCCGGGACTCGCTTACGACCTTCCTGTCAACATGGCACCCAAAAGCTCGGCAAAAGGGGCTACCGAAACTCCCTCAAACAAACGTAACCTCCTGCCGGGGCAAAGGATAGAGGCGAATTGGTCGTTCGCAGAGAATTTGACAAAGTTTCTGATGCTGAAGGCGTGGAATGGCCATCGTAGACGTGGTTGAAGAAGGGGGGGGGCGATCGGGCCAGGCAGTTTCGAACGAGGCCGACTCGCCGGTGATCGATCGCGATCTCATCAGCGCAATAGGCTAGCTAGACAGTGAATCAACTCTTCTAGACGATTTGCCAAAAGGCTCGGTTTTGGTTTACCTGCCAAGTATACTGATCACCTCCCGCCTTCCGAGGGCGGTATGGAGGCTTCTGGGCAACTAGTGTGCCCGGGGCTGTTCGTGCCGACTCTTCCCAAAAAAGTCTGATTCGTCTTCCCGGGTATCAGTCACTAGTACTGAAAACAAGAGTGATTGTCGGTTATGTTGCTCTGTCTGCTGGACTGGTTCGGCCTCGCCGCAGCCAAGTGAAGTTTTGGATCACGCCTGACTCTTAAGATTGGATATTAGTCGATGCATGGTTTTGAAACGGCCCCGGCCGCGATTGATGATTCGCCAATCAGTGGTCCCTGGTGGAAAGCGTTGAACCGCTATCATTGGTTTGTGCTTATTGTGGCGGCGTTGGGTTGGCTGTTCGATACGATGGATCAGCAGCTATTCAACTTGGCCCGGGTTCCTGCGATGAAGGAACTATTGAAGACCGCCAGTGGCCCCGCATCGGTCGATGACGTCGCGTTCTACGGAGGGATTTCAACCTCTGTGTTCCTGATGGGTTGGGCTGCAGGTGGGCTGGCATTTGGCATTATGGGTGACCGGGTTGGCCGGGCCAAAACGATGCTGATCACCATTCTGCTGTATTCTTTGTTTACTGGCCTTAGTGCGCTCTCATGGGATATCTGGAGCTTTTCGTTTTTTCGATTTCTAACCGGACTCGGTGTAGGGGGAGAGTTTGCCGTCGGGGTCTCGCTGGTGGCGGAAGTGATGCCATCGCGAGCTAGACCGTTCGCGCTGGGGCTGCTCCAGGCGCTTTCAGCCGTTGGCAACATCACGGCCGCGCTCGTTAGCCTGGTGCTATTCGAACTGGAAGAATCGGGGGCGGTGGGAAGTGCCTGGCGCTGGATGTTTGTCGTGGGAGCGGGGCCTGCACTCCTGGCGATTTTGATTCGTCGTCGGCTGAAAGAACCAGAGAAGTGGTCTGCCATCAGTGATGACGAGCTGCAGAAAAAGCTGGGTTCTTACGGAGAACTTTTCAGTCATCTCCGCTGGCGTCACAACGCCCTGGTGGGAATGACGATGGCGTTTGCCGGGGTCGTGGGACTGTGGGGTATTGGCTTTTTCAGTGTGGACCTCAATCGATCGGTCTTTAAGAAAACGTTCGAGCAAGAGGCGCGAATCAAGGGAGAAGCCGAGCAGGACCGTTTGTTTATTCGTCAGTTGCTTAGTAGTCCGGAAGTGGCTGCCTCGCTAGAGCTCAAGCGATTGCCCGATCCTTCACAGCTCTTGAATACGATGGCTGCTCAATCAGAGAAGGACGCGCTGCCGGTCTATCGCGAAGTTCGAAAGCGACTAAAGGACAAGGAGCCGATTAGCGCCCAACTGGTACTGACCGGGGCAACGGCTGATGGGATTCCCGGGGAGCGATTGGCCGCTTACGTTGGTGAGCTGCCACCGCCCGTTAGTGCTGAAATCCTGCAAGCTCATGCCGACCGAATCATCAAAAGAGCAGGGGCGATTAACAGCGATCTCGGCTTCTGGGTTTCGATCACCTCGATCATGCTCAATATCGGCGCGTTCTTTGGGATCTATGCGTTCACATATCTGACCGATTATGTGGGGCGGCGGATTGCGTTTGCCGTCACCTATGTCCTGGCCTTCGCCAGTACGGTGCTGGTGTTTGCCTACCTCGACGACTTCAGCGACATCTTCTGGATGATCCCGCTGATGGGCTTTTGCCAGTTGGCCCTGTTTGGTGGTTTCGCGATCTACTTTCCCGAGTTGTTCCCGACCCATTTGCGAAGTACGGGGACAAGTTTCTGTTACAACGTCGGTCGATTTGTGGCAGCGGCTGGCCCGCTGGCGCTGGGAGGGCTGCAAAAGTTCGTATTCCCCGAACATTTATATGCCGAGCCAATGAGGTGGGCTGGCGTCACGATGTGCGGGATATTCCTCGTTGGGCTATTGGCCTTGCCATTTGCGCCAGAGACCCGCGGGAAAGAAATGCCGACGTAGCAGGAATCGTCAAAGGGAAGTCCATCAAGCACCCGATGACACCCACCCTCTTTTAGCCCGAAGAGTTAGTTTTGAAGTTGCGCTATTCCGGATACCAATCGATCAACTCTTTCGAAACACCGTGAATCCAGTCTGTTTTCGTAACCCGAAGCGTCAGCGAGGGGCTTCGATCGTTTGCGCCTGAATGATGCGAAAACTCATTCCACCCAATGATTTTCGAATTTTCTCAGCAAATTCTACGTGAATCGCGCAACTTCAAAAAGAGTTAGCGAGGGACTCACTCCATCGAGCCTTTTCGCTCGACAGCGTCACACCCAGCATTTCGCTCAACCCAACATTCCCCAACGCCATTTACCCAATCACCGCACCAAAAGCTGGGCATCGGTGTGGGCGGGCTTACTGGCAAGCTGCTTGGCTTGGGCAGCCGTGATATCAAGCGATAGCGTTAGCGTCACTTCCCATTCACCATTCTCGGGAGCAACGAATTCCCAACGTGGAACTACACCCGTGCTTTGGTGGACCAGCTCAAAACCCCCTTCCGACTGGCTGACCGTTTGGATCGGGAAGGTCCAGAACGCGGCAGCAATCGACGTATCGAGCGCTGCATCCAGACCAAGCCATTCGTCAACCAGGCCAATCCGTTCCATCGGGGGCAAGTTCAATCGGGCATCAAGCATCCCCATTTGCCGGCCACGAGCATCGTAGAAGTATCGATCGCGGGCACCAGCAGCCATTCCGGCGAAATGCATTTCAACCGCAAAGTGCCAGGGGAAACCGGCTGGCAAGCCGGTCAGCTTGTAATGCACAATCAGATCGCGCGGTCGATTGGTCGACAACTGAATGGTTTTGTTGACGGTCACTTCATACGGACCAACGAGGCCGGTGCGCGAGAGCCGGCATTCCACCTGAGTGGGACTCCGCTTGATGGTGGTCTGATAGACTCCAGTTGCAAAATCGCTTAAGCAGCCTTCGCCCCCCAGGAAGCTTTCGGGGCTTAGCCCCGGTTGCAGGAAGTGATCAACCAGCGACTTGCGAGGCCAGGTGTCGTAGGCCAGCTTCTTGTCTAAGTCGGGGTGTTTGAACGCGACGCCGCCATTCGGGTCAACCCCGCCCCCGTGTGTGCTGACCGCTTTCCCCGCGTTCTCACGAATCTTGTCATGGTAAGGTTCCGGCCTGCGATTGAGCGTAGCCAGCAGGTTATGGCGAATTCCACGCACATCCAGTTCGTACAGATGCCCACCAACTGCGGGCGAAACGAACGCAATCAATTGATCGCTCGCCAGTTTCAGTTCTTTGCGGGCATCAAGGTTGAAATCATCTGCTTCAATGGAAACCCAAGACCCCGGAGGATGGAGCGCTGCGTCAATCTGGTTCTCTGCTGAAATGAGCTTGCCGTAAATCGCGTTACGAAGGTGCGGTAGGTACAGGCCCCCAAAGGCTCCATGCCAATAGGGGCAATTGCACTGGCCGCGATATAGCTCTGCCCGTGCTTCCTTCAGCTGGTCAACGAGGGCAGAGGCGGGCATTTCGTACTCCAGCCTCTCCAGTCGACGGCTTACCTGCAGCATGCGCGAGTACATTTCGTTACTTTCCGGGTACTTGACCAGAAAGTTTCGCCAAAAACCTGCTCGTACGAACTGCTTCAATCGCCACCAGTCATGGTGATGCTCAAAGTTCTTCAGCGTGTAGTGATACTCTTGCTGCCGAACGGAAGGGAGTGCCCATTCCATCATTTCGCGATAACTGGCATCGGGAAGATACTGCCGACCCAATGGGGCGACATGATCGATCGATTCAGACAAAGTGGTCACGCTCAGCCAGCTCAGGTTGTCGCGCAGCGCGGTAAAAAATCTCCGCAACCAGCCATTATGATAAACGTGATCTTTCGAACCGGGCCAAACCCCAAACTTCTCCCCATCGTCTCCAAACACCAGCACCGCGTTGGTGAAGCGTTCGCCGACGTTACGGCAATAGTTGATAATCTCTTGCGGGTCGGAATAGGGAATGAGGTAGCGGAGCCGTTCGCTTCCCGCGAAGACCTTTAGCGCTTTGCCCCCATCTTCGGTCAGGTAATAGCCGTGGAGATCATCATCTGCGAGGCCGGCATTTCGAAAGTGAGAGTCATCCAGCAGCGTGAACTCCATCCCGCCGTCGGCGATGTCTCCGGCAAAGCTTTGTTCCCAGACTCGTTCAGGGACCCACATCCCACGCACGGGCGTATCGAATAGTTGTTCGAGGTAGGTCTTATAGCTGGCGATCTGGCCCACACGATCTCGCCGCGGAATGGCGGCCAGAATCGGTTCAAAGAATGGGCCACCCAATAGCTCGACCTGGCCATTCGCCACCATCCCGCGAAGGCGATCGATATACTCGGGATGGGCAGCCACCAGCCATTCCATCAGGCTGCCGGAAGTATGGAGCACAATTTTGAGTTCAGGGAACTCGGCCAGCAGTTCCAGGAATGGAAGATAGCTGTCCCGATACGCATTTTCGAAGACCCCTTCGAAGTTTCCGATAGGCTGGTGATTGTGCAGCGTGAGGACCAGTCGCACGGGGCGTGTCATGAATCGAAGCCTTCTGAAACAGGTGTAGCCGGTATTCGCTGGGAGACCGTTTGTTGCCTGGACTAAATCAAATACCAGTTAACCGACATCATGCGGGGACTAAAGCAGTTGAAGCTTTTGGGGGGTACTTCGGCAATTTCTTTTATGCTGTATGCTGGAGTTTGTCTTCCAGAAAATCCCCAGTGCGGCATGAGCAGACATCCTTGGCCACGCACGCTGGAAACTTGAGGGAAACAGGCAGGCTTACTGTCAAAAACATCAAAAAACCACTGTGTGGCTATTCTTGGCCCGCTTCTTCTGAAAGATCGTCATTTCGAGAAAACCGCTCAAGGAAAACTCGATCCTGGTAGGTCTGACTACGCCAAAGCTGCGCAGTCTTCCTATCTTGTGATGACGGAGCGTCTTGACCTCAGAAGTTCACTTCGTTGAGGAGGGCCTGATAGTCAGCCGGGGTATTGATATTGCGCAGGGAGTGAAGCTGCGGATCAACGGTCTCAACCAACTCGAGGTCAATCGGCCGGGCAATTTGTTCAAGGCAGCGCTGCAGGCTGAAGTGGCCAGCCGTCACTCGCTCGCGTACTACTGAAATATTGGCTGCGCTAATCAGCAGGGGAAAGGAGAATCGGAAGGGGCATTCTTTGGACCTATAGTTACCCGCTTCTGGTTCGCTGATTGCCAAGCTGCGGGCAGGGTCAAGCTCCCACAGACTGACCATCAGCCGCAGGACGTTGGGACTGATCAGAGGCGCATCGCACGTGGTAACCAAAGCCGCAATTGTGTCAACCGGCAGCGAGGCCAGGCCGCTGGCGATTCCAGTCAATGTGCTCGCCTCCCAGGTTGGATCATCATCAATTCTGCTGACCCCCGGTGGCAGCGGTGGCAGCGGAGTGTCTGACCGGGCAACAGCGATGACGCGCGGGGTCACTGCCAATAACGAGCGGGCAATGCGTTCGAAGAATGTCTGACCATTCAACGACAACAATGCCTTGGGCTGACCCATTCGACTGCTCTGTCCGCCACAGAGCAGAATTCCATGTATGTGTGGGAAGGATGTCATCCAATTCGCCTTGTCAATCCTAGCAGCCGGTCACGATCGTCCGTTGGATGATTTGCTGCGGTAAACCCGAATAAAATGGTACCTGGTTTCCCCGGATTCCTGCCGCAATCGTCGTCAATTAGTTGGCAAACTGCGTCATCTATTCTTGCGGCTGGTCAGCCAAGCGCTAAAATCTGGCTACCAACCACCAATCCACCAGACGATGTGATTTCATCATTTCTAACTGCTGGACGATTTTTCGTCATTGCGTTGCTGGACCATTTTCAGCTGCAAGCAAGCCCAACTGGACAAAAGTGTGAGTGATTTCAATGCCGGCTTCTTTGGCCAGCCTGGTGCTGACCACGACTGGGAAGCCATGTGGGACGCAGTCAAAATTGCCCGTCCCGTCCACTATACGCTCTTTACGTTCGGGCAGACCGATCTGCGTTACTACCTGGTACTTGCCCCGCGACTTCCAGGAGAGCAGGTTGTGGTGCGGCAAGGGGAGATCAAAATTGCCCGGCCGATGATCATCACTCCCGATCGAGCGGGCCCCGAGTTCGAGAACTTCTTTGATGATGATGAAGAGGCAGGACAGGTTGGCTGGATGTTGGCCCGGTCGGCTTCGTTCTCTAATCTTAAGTTTCGTAATCAGGCAGGCCCGGACCAGACGGCCACCGATAATGTTGAAGAGGTTGTTTCGCGACTGAACCGCAAGCTGGATACCGACGACGAAGACCGCGTTGCGATCCTGGTTGCCCCCAAGGGACTTGCCGGGTTCGCTTTGGTTAAGTACGCAGCCGATCGGGTCATTCAATCAACGCCCGGGAACATTCAGGAACTAAGAGAAAAGGGCTTTTTGCCATAGCGGCTATTTCGAAAAGCTAGTTGGTGGAAAGTTTTGCTCGACAAATCACGGCACTACGTATTGCAGGATGCGCCTTGACGCACCATTCCGATGTATTGGTAGCATCGAGTGTGTGCCACTGACTTTGTCAGTTTCTGCGTATGATCAGTGTCTTGATTTGACCAGTGTGATTAGTACGTATCGTACTAGCACAACCCACAGCAGATTATTCGCTGCAAGATATCCCTCATTTGCGAATCACGACATCCGAGCTATGCCCATAGCGATACGCTAAGCCGACAACGCACAATGTTGGGCGAATACCGGCTCGCTCGTCACAGCTTCTGCGACAACAGTACCAATTGACCACATATGAAACACAAACCAACTCGATCACCGGGCCAGCAGACGGTCACTGCGCTGCGCCTGAATCGCGACCTGACGCGGTCGATTAAACGGGGTAACCCGTGGATTTACCTTGACGCCGTGCGCCCCCATAGCCCGCTGCGCGACGGAGCAATTTGCACCATTCTGGACAACAAGCTGGGGCGGCCGCTGGCGACAGGCTACTACACTGCAGACAGTCCACTCGCTATCCGTGTCTGCTCGACTGACCCCGATCTCCTCCCCGATTGGACGTGGCTAGAGAGAATGCTGAAGGAGGCCCATGCCCTCCGCGGGCGACTCTTTGGCGACGAAACCACTGGTTACCGGCTCATTAACGGAGAAGGGGATGGCCTGCCAGGGCTGGTCATCGATCGGTATGGTGCAGCAGCCGTGATAAAGTTGGATGGTCCTGGCGCAGAGGCTTTCTACCCGGGCCGTGAGATAGCTGAGTGGCTGGTCCGGGCAATGGGTATTGAAACAGTTGTCCTGCGCAGCCGAGATCGTGATGTTTCGCCAGTTGTGCTGGTGGGCGAACAACCAAAGTCGCCAGTCCCTTTTCTGGAACATCGCACGCAATTCTTGGCTGACATTATGGTGGGCCAGAAGACGGGCTTCTTTCTGGATCAGCGCGAGAACAGGCGGCTGATTGGGAAGCTTAGCCAGGGTGCTCGTGTTCTGAATCTGTTTGGATACACCGGCGGCTTTTCGATTGCAGCAGGTCGCGGCGGAGCCACGTCGGCTGTGACAGTTGATATAGCGCCGCAGGCCGTTGCGATGGCTCAGCAGCATTGGGAACTGAATGGGCTAGCCCCTGAGGCCCATGAGGGGGTTGCTCGGGATGTGTTTGAGTTCCTCGATCAATCGCTGAGTGCGAAGCAGCGGTGGGACATTGTTGTGGCAGATCCCCCATCGTTCGCCCCATCAGCCAGCAAGGTTCCGCAAGCGACGGCTGCTTATAAAAAGCTGTTCTGTGCAGCGGCCCAAGTGACACGGCGAGGAGGATTGCTGGCCGCCTCGTCGTGTTCAAGCCATATCGGCGAACCAGCCTTTATTGAGATCTGCGAAGAAGCAGTTTCGATGGCCAAACGAAAAGGGACAGTAGTTGCCGTTCAAGGCCAACCAGCCGACCACCCCTTTCCGTTGGCATTACCCGAGTTCCGTTACCTCAAGTTTGTCTTGATGCGGGTGGAGTAAGCATTAGCCCGGATTATTTGCGCGGCTGTGGTTATTTGTCACAACTCTCTTTGGCTCAGAGCCTTATAGTAAAGCTGCGACAAAACCCCTGTTTTTGTGTGGTAATGGACGGTCATCAGAAAACAAATCATTCATCTTCGGCTGAGTGAACAACGAGAGTGGATGGTGCTCCAACTTGTCGCTTCACAATCTGACCAGTCTGACGGCGTGCCCGGCCACCCGATATGAATAAGCCTGGCTAGAGACTGTTTCAAAACCCGGTTGGTGGCAGGTTTCCTTCGGCAAATCACGGTCCCGGCTTTTCCGCCAGAGGGTTTTGAAACCACTTCTAGTACCCGCAAGGCCGCGTTCGTTGGGGCCGAATGCTAGGCTGGCAAACCAGGCTGTTCTAGGTCTTGGGGCCAGTTCCTTTGCTTAGCCGGTCGTAGTCAGCGATGAGGCGAATCATTTCTGCAAGCGAACTGACCCCCAGTTTTTTGGTGAGGGTGGCCCGCCGCATCTCGACAGCCCGTTCGGTGATGCCCAGTTTGGCCGCAATCGATTTATTCGGAAGCCCGCTCATCAGCATTTCCAGGACTTCCGCTTCTTTGCGAGTCAGCGAGTCCATCAGTGATTTTGTTTTGTCGCGTTGCACTCGATCAGCTCGTGCGGCCTCGTCTTTCGCAATGGCTCGTTGGACCCGTTCAAGCAGTTCCTGCTTATTAAACGGCTTTTCGATGAATTCGGTCGCTCCCGATTTGAACGCGCTGATAGCCATTGGGACATCGGCGAATGCCGTCATAAAGATGACCGGCATGGGGTCTCCTCTAGCGGCTAATCGCTCGTACAACTCGATTCCGCTGATCTGGGGCATACGAACATCAAGGACGAGGCAACCCTTTGGATCGGCAGGAAGTTCATTCAGGAACTGCTCGGCAGAGCCATAGGTTTGGGCTTCCAGGCCGATCGAGCGAACCAGCCAGGCGAGTGACTCGCGCATGTCAAGATCGTCGTCCACAATGTATACGGTAGCGGAGGGGTCCTGCTGCAAAGTACGAACCTGATGCGCCGCACCAATCGGGCGACTAAGCCATCCTGCGGACCAAGAAAACCGAGCTTTTTCTAGAGCCTATGCAGACACCCTCTGATACACTTGGCTCTCGTCTGGAAACGAGGTGTTTTCAAACAGGCACAACCAAGTGTTCGGATAGGTTCTCGTTGGTTTCTTTAACTTAATGTGTTGACAAACCGCCGGAACAAAAGAAACAGATGCTTTCGATGTGATTACGTGATTTTAACTGGCCGCATGGTCAATCGCACTAGAGGCTATTTCAAAACCCGGTTGGTGAAAAGCTTTGCTTTGCAAATCACAGCGCCAACTTTTCCGTCAGAAGTTTTTGAAGTAAGAACCTATCCGAGACCATGGTTGTGCTTGTTCGAACCCCCTGGTGTGACAGAACGACTTCACCGCATCAGAGGTTTCCCGGATAACCTTTCTGTTCTAGTGGATCGTAAAGCAGGAAACTTCTCACTGGGTGCTATTGGCGTTGCCATGCTGTCGTTGCAGGCATACTCAATTTGCAGCAAACTGGCAAAGCGAGCGGCCGGCAAAGATTTAGCTTTGATGAAGCGCTAAGCTTTCGCGGCCATCTCTTCGATTGGGCTCAGTTGATTGGGCGTTGGTAACCGAAACCGAAAAATGGCACCCCGGTTCGGCCGGTTCTCGGCCCAGATCGAACCTCGATGACTTTCAATAATCGTCCGTGAAATCGATAAGCCCAGGCCCACTCCGTCCTGCCGCGATGTGACGAAGGCGTTGAATAGCCCGTCGGAAAGCTTGGGATCGATTCCTGGGCCATCATCAGCCACCGATACTTCAACGGTGCTTGAATCAATCAATTCAGTTGTGACTTGAATCACCCCCCCACGCCTGTCGGAACGGGCAATTGCTTCAATGGCATTGCTCAGCAGATTAGTCATCACCTGCTGAATTTGCAGACCGTCAATCGATAAAAGCGGGATCAGGTGATCGGTTTTCACAGCGACGGCAATCTGGGCCTGCTCCGCTTGTGGAATATACAAGTCAACTACTTCGCCAATCAGGCTGTTGAGAGGTTGCTGAGGTTGAATATCGACGCTTGGTCCTGCAATTTTTCGAACGCTATGCGTGATTTGCCCGCCGCGCAGGGCGGCCGCCCGAATTCGTTCCAGCGGGATTTTCAGCTCTTTGATCGAGCAGCGGTCACCTTCAATTAACAGGAGCGAGCCTTCGGCATAGTTAGCAATGGCCCCTAGTGGCTGATGAATTTCATGGGCCAGGCCTGCCGCGATTTCGCCAATTGCGGTGAGTCGCCGGGCGTGGTCGAGTTGAGACTTGAGTTGTCGCGATTGATGCTCGGCCTTTAGCTGAGCCGTGATATCGGTGATGACGAGCAGCGTCCCGGCAGGAAGGCCATCCAGGTCGAGCAAAACTTGCGGCACCAGAAGCCCAGTCATGGTTGACTGATCCCCGCGTAAAAAATCGAGCGTGATCAGCGATTGAGTCGGTGTGGTGGTCCCGAACTCGAGATTGGCAAACAAATCGCGAGAGGGCTGCGTGAGGATGCTTTCGAACCGTGATTCAATCAGTTGCTCCTCTTTGACAAGCAGCAGCTCGGCCAGGCGATGATTGGCAAACATAATGAGCCGCTCGGAACTGAGAACCACAATCGCATCTCGCGTCGTCTCGACCAATTGTCGATACTGGCGGTCGTGATGAGCAAACTGGCGATCAATCGTATTGGTGGCAGGGGCAATCACTCCCATATTCACGAATAGCAACGCCAAGAGGAGTAGCACTACAATCCACCAGCCGGTTCGCTGCAGGTGATCGATATGTGATCGAGCCTCTTCTTCGTAAATCGCAACGATTCGATGCATCCTGGATAGAAATTCCCCTTCCTGTTCCAGGATTGTGGTCACGTCGGACGACAAATCGGGGTAAAGCTCTCCCATCCTTGTAACCTGTTGGGTTTTATCAAGAATCCGTTCAGCGGCTGTGCGCATGATATCGAAATGGGGTTGTAACTCGTTAAATGCATGACGCAGCGCTGGTGAGAGTAAGTCGGGTTCCGTCCGTTGGCTTCCCCCATCTGTCAGTATTTGGTGCGCAGCTTGCCAGGTTGTCAAAACGTCGCTGAGCTCAGCCCGCCGGGCGGCAATCGATGGCGCGTGATACTGCTGAACGGCCATGTCGAGTGCCAACGCTACCTTGGACAGCTTTTGGCTAAGCATTCTCTGGCGACCGGCAATATTGATAACAGGCGCATCGGACAATAGGCGGGTAATCGCTGGCTGAACCAGCAGTTGGTTCAGAATGATCAAGAGCGCAATCGCAATCATGGCCCAGCGAAAGCGGACTTGTAGCTCGCGGGCTGGATTCGCAAAAATCCGCTCAATTCCATTACCGGCTGATGATGGCTTACTGATCGACATCGTAGTCTCAGGTACCGACCAGAACCCCTCAACTTGAATCGCGAATGCGGTCGTGCCAAATGTCGCAGTTATCGCTTGCAATGTCCGCGCCGAGACCTCGCCAGTCTAAATCGCAACCATTGGCCGTACGACCATTTATCTGCGGCCCATGAACTGAGAGTTTATCCGAATGCCCGCTGATACGTCTGACTTGGGTCAGGAATCGTCGTGTTTTCGAACCGACACAATCCGGTTTTGAAACAGTTTCCAGGCTTATCGTTCAAGCTGGCTGCGGCGATCTCGCCATTCGATGGGGGCCTTCTTAACGTGCTTGTCGACGAACCCAACAATTGCCTCTTCAATCTTTGTCTTCTTCCCTAATAGCTCGGTCCCGCGGAAGCTCAGTTCGAGCGGCCGGGAATAAACATAGGCGTCGATAATCTCTTTTCGAGGTGTCAGTTGCTCGAACAGCTTCTTTGAAGCCCCTTTGTCGAGCGTGTCCTTCGACCCATAGACCACTAGTACCGGCCGAGCCGAGGTGCGGGCCAGGTTGATGCAAGGCTGCGTTGCGAGACCAGGTGCAGAGGTTTCAGGGGACAATAAAACCAGCGCCTGCACGTCTTGCCCTTTCGGCGTGCGACCCGCGGGGGTCGGGGCATCATCAAACGGAACCTTGTCCCAGTCGTACTTGAAGTAAGCAAACGCGACAGCCGCACTTTGCTCGGCCGCACCAATCGCCAGCTTGCGCATGTTCAGCTTACCAGCCTGGTGTTCTTCATAGAGCAATCGTTTCACTGCTTCGAGGTCTTCGGTGACCATTGCTTCGTAGTCGCGGGCTTTGGATGGCACCGTGTCGACCTTCTTGCCTCCATTTTTACTGGCTGCTTCGGCTGAGAGCGGAGTCTCTCCATGTCCACGCAAGTCGACCGTTACGACTGCAATGTCGGCCTGTTGCAAAGCAGGGACCAGCGTCTTATGCCAATCGATGCGGCTTCCTTTTTTGCCATGCAATAGAATCATGCAAGCCGCTTCTTTCCCCGCTGAAGAGGGAAAGTAACTCACGTGCACAGGTACCCCATCGCGGGTTAATAGCTGTTTGTTTTCAACAAGGGGAATGCTACCCAAGGGTGCTGCACCAGGCGCTGGTTTTGCTGGCTGCTGGGCATTCGCCTCCTTTGCGGCGGCGAGCATTGCGACGGCAACAATCCCTACGACTGACGCCAGCTTAAAAGAGTTGGCTAGCCAGATTGCATTAGCGATTGGACGGCCAAGGGGAGCGGCGTTTACCATCAGTCAGGCCTTAGAAGGGATTGCTCGAAGAATCGAGCGTTGAGACCAGCCATCTACTCATCTATGAAGAAGTTCGGCACGTTGCGACTCTCATTATTGAGTTTATGCCTCCCGTAATGGGGGGTCAATTCGGCCATTTTCGATCCTTCTGGCTTTTTGCCGGGCCAGTCCTTGTTTCAGGCCCAATCTTCCAACTGAACCGTGGCCACAAAATCCCGATTCAATGCAAACTTCCCCCAAACTTCCACCAGGCCTGTTTGTCACTGGTACCGACACTGACGTTGGCAAGACCTATACCTGCTGCCAGATTTTGGCCCAGCTTGCCCAGCAGGGCCAATCACCCGGTGCGTATAAGCCAGCTTGCTCTGGGGCAATCCCAGCTAAACAGCCCAATGAGACCCACTCGTTTACGCTTCCTGCGTGGGACGACGTCAACCGGCTGGCATCGGCTGTGAGGAGATCAATCCCCATTGACTGGATTTGTCCTCAGCGATTTCTGGCCCCTCTTGCCCCGCCGTTAGCCGCCAAGTTGGAAGGGACAACGGTTGATGAAAAATTGCTGATTTCCGGTGCAGGGGTTTGGACCGGTCACTGTGACAGCCTGATTGTTGAAGGAGCAGGGGGACTGCTCTCTCCGATTTCCGCCAACTGGCTCGTGGCAGATGTGGCGGTTGCGCTTGGCTACCCACTTTTGATCGTCGCTCGACCGGGGCTTGGAACGATCAACGCCACCTTACTGACGATCGAAGCGGCTCGCAGCCGAAACTTGCCAATCGCCGGTGTCGTCCTTTCCCACGCTGCGAATGACACGAATTCCGGTCGTTGCGACGAAAATGGAGATCAGATTGAGCAATTCTCGGGGGTAAAGGTGCTGGGAAACTTCGACTTCGCCCAGACTTGTTTGCGTCGGCATACCTCAGAAGTCAAGATAGCGTGGAGCGAACTGCTGGCTGCTCCAGTCTCGATTCATCCCGGCCGATGAGGGACGCAATCTTGCTCATGGCATTAACGGCAACCCCTATCCAATAAGGTCGAATTCATGTCCGGCGAGGTGATGTGCGGTGTTTGCCAAGGGATCGTTTCGCCAGAGGTTGTAACTGGTGAAACCGCCGGAAAGCTCGCCGGATGCCCGTGGTGCGGTGCTCCTGCTTCGATGATGGTCCCCGCCAGCCCGGTTGTTGGTCCATCAGGGGACTTGGCACCCGACACGCTGCCGCCAGTAACTGCCAGCCCGCCAATCGTGAGCAATTCACCCGCAAGTGTCCCAGCCTCGCCAGCTATCGAAGCGGCCACCGCCGCAACTGTCATGGCCGCCTCTCCACCAGAGCCAGTAGCCGAATCAGTTGGAGTGACACCCCCCAACGCAGCATTCAGTTTTGCTCAGCCAGCCGAGTCGCCAGAAGCCGCTGCTCCAAGCGGTGGCCCGTTTCCCGATTTCTCATTTTTAAATGGAGCAACTTCACCCGCCGAGCCTGTGGCCACCCCACCATCTGTGGTCGCATCAACAGCCGGATTCGACTTTGTGCCCACCTCGCCAGCCAGTAGCGCGCCAGCCCCTGTTTCCACCCCAGTTCCAACGCCGCCATCGCTGTCGGCTGGTGCCCCTCTCCCTCCTGCAGGTGATCTGGATGAGTTTCGCCGCCTGCTGGTCCAGCATCAGCAGGAATCTGATCAGGCGATTCCGGTTTCGACATTCGACGAACGGCAGCCCATCGCCAACCCGTCCAGCATTCCAGGGTTCGAGGCCTCTGCGATAGCCGATCAGGAGGAACCAGACGCGACTGCCGGTTCCGCAGCCTGGCACTTTGCCAGTCGGCCCGACCTGATGGGCTTGGTCAGTCAGGCCCAGCTATTAACCCCCGCTCTCTCGGGTCCACCAGTCGCTAGTCCCGCGGCACCACCCGATCATGCCCCAGAAGTCCCATCGTTATCTTCCGTTAGTGGACCTGACCCCGCTCCGTCCGAGCTTTCATTTCCGGTGTTCGGTGCAGCCGCAGCAGCACTTGGCTTGTCGGCCTCGTCCGTGTCATCACCAGATCAAACTGGTGCGACTGCTACCGCACCAGACCCACTCATTGAAGCAGCCTCAATGCCTGTCACGGCAATTGCCGCTGCAGCCATCGGGTCCGCGTCAGCAGGGAGCACTTCACCAGAAATGGTCTCAGCCAAAACGTTTCGGTTTGTGCTGAACTATGCGGGGATTGTCACCCTAGCGCTGTTGTATTTGCTGTATACCTTGTCTCGTCAAAAAGCCCATTGGCTTGAAAGCCTCCCCGACATCAAGCCTGCGATTACGCCCCAGGGGGTAACCCTCAAACTGGCCAATCCCGAACATGACGTCGCCCCCGGGCATCGCCTGCGGCTGGGGGAGACGCGTCGCTTTGGGGACGTGGTTTTGACCCCCATCAAAGTGACCAAAGGGGGAATCGCATTTCAGCACTTTCAAGACCCAAAGCGAACGCGTGACCCGGTGGGACCAGTTTTCAAGCTGTGGTTGCGAATCGAAAACGCGTCACGGTCGCTCGCGTTTGTCCCACTTGATCGGGAGCTGCTTCTCTTACGGGCCTACGATGACCGTAAAGGAACCGCTCGGGCGAATAACTTCCTGGCGACTCAATCAGGTCGCAAATCGGGCGAAGAGGTTTACCTGCTTTACGACCTTCCGCCAACCAGTGAGTTCTTGATTGCGGGCCAGATCGCCGATACCTCATTGGAACCAGGCGAAGCGATTGAAACCTTCATTCCTTCTGATGAAGACGCACCACGCGAACTCAGCGGCCCGCTGGTTTGGAGATGCCAATTTCGAAAAGGGCATCACCCTCGAAGTGGTAACGGCGTCACAACACTGGTCGATGTCGAGTTCGACAGTTCTGAAGTCACCACCGAGTCAGGCTCGTAAACCCGTTGCTGCCATCCCCAATCATGTCGTGGGTGATTCGCCATACCATGCAATCGATTAACGCTGGCCCGCTTTCTCACTCAGACTTCTGCACCCGTCAGTTGCCGGCCGTTTCTGCCGAATTTCCAGAATTCACAGCATCGCTTGGCCGACACTAACCGGCTGCATCGCCAAAATCGCCCATGTATTGCCTGCCGGGTGACTGCCCCTCAGAAACATTTTTCCGAAAATTATGCGAATTCTGGAAGAACTAGGGAAAACTGGGGTCCGGAAACTTGCCGAAATTGTTTATACTGCGAGTGGTGGCAGGCCTTGGCTTGTCACTTCGGAAGATGATTGACGCTTGCTGCCTGTCTGATGGCGATGCTCTGCTTGGTTACTCTGCGGCCACCCGTGATTACGACTGCCTGCCAATTGTCGACGCTTTGCGTCGCTGGCGTGGCAAATAGGGGTGCGGCTTGCCCTGTCCTATGTCAGGGTTTCAGCAGTTTAAACCATTTCGTCCAGCCCTTCTTCCTGGCTGTTGACCTTCCCTTGAAACATGCCGTTGCTCGTTTTCTGGGTCTTGCCATACGGCAATCCAAGATAGCGGTCCGCGAGATTTTCATGGCGTACGGTTTTTTCAGTCGAGGACGAAAGATGGTTCGAGTCAAGCAGCCGGTCGATTCGGCGGAACGCTCACAGAAGGTCGGTGTGAGACCACTCGTCGGGAGTGGAATTGCCAAGATTCTCTGCGGCTTCTGGGCGCCCCTCAACTTCCTCGCTCGGACCCCCTGCCTGTTGATATCGAAGAGGATAGCAGTGTCGTAGTGACCGTGTAGCGATGACTTGGTGATGTTGACTTGCCAGTCAGGGGTTGGTTTTCCCGGTTTGGTTTTAGGCCAATGTGGCTCTTCGTTGAGCCTGGCCCGTTAGGAACAAGGTAGAATGAGTAAGAATTTGTACGTCGGGAATCTCGCTTACAGCACAACTGCTGACGATCTGCGCGAAGCGTTTGGTCGCTTTGGCAACGTCGCTTCGTCGTCTGTAGTGATGGACCGAGAAACCGGTCGTTCGCGAGGATTTGGTTTCGTCGAAATGGCAGACGGTGGCGATGCCGCTGTTGAAGGAATGAACGGTAAGGAACTTCAGGGACGCACTCTGACCGTGAACGAAGCTCGTCCACGTGAAGATCGTCGTAGCGGCGGCGGTGGTGGCGGCGGCGGCGGTCGTAGCGGTGGCTACGGCGGTGGTGGCGGCTACGGCGGCGGCGGTGGTGGTGGTGGATACGGCGGTGGTGGCGGTGGTCGTCGCTACTAAGCTCGTGGTTTCAAAACCACCCCAGTGGAAGAATCGGCACGGTCTTTCATCGAGCAGAATCTTCCTCCACCGGGTTTTGTAGTGGCCAATCAGCCGACGCTCCTGTCTTGTTTAAACATGCGAATGCCATCGGCCCAAATCAAGTGATCCAGCCTAACTCGCTGACTCAACTTCGAAACTGGCTAATCGGCATCGCTCTCAATCGTAGTGCTTTATAGAAACGTCCTCCCGCAGCCCGTTAGCATTGGTCGAAGCAGGTCATCTTCCTGCCTTCAACAATCGCCTGACTGACCCGAATTGCTAGTAGCAGTTTGACAACCTGAGCCCCGCTACCTGTCCCGACCGGTTAGCGGGGTTATTCTTTTGCTATGGCTCCAAGAACGTCTCATCAGTCTCCGTAGCACGTATCTTTAAACTTTCGCCGAACCGACCACGCAAGTGGTTTGGTGCATTCCTTTTATCTGAATAGCGATAGATTCAGCATTGAGTTGAGCCTCCCTTAGGAAGATCCCTTACTGACGCTGCGGGCTACGACTGGTTACCCACACTCTTCGTATCTACTGACGCCACACAATCATCGACACGATTGCATTCACTCTCTCGTAACTCGAACCATCAGTTTTGAAGTTGCGATTTTTCGAATGTCGATCGACCAACCACGTAAAAACACCTTGAATCCCGCGTGTTTCTTCGTAACCCTACGCGTGAGCCTGGGGGTTCTTCGTCCTTCACAATCCACGCACCCACCTCAATCCATTCCCCCACTAACCCAATAACTTACTCGTCGCGATTTCCCGCCAACCCCTTCCCATCATCCAACGTCCGCACCCCTGCTGGGTCGGTCCGATAGCGAGCACGAAACTTCTTTGGTGTCAGCCCGGTATGCCGCCGGAACTGAACCGTGAAAGCGCTTTGGTCACAAAAGCCACAATCAATGGCAATCTGTCCAATCTCAAGCGCACTTTCGAGCAGCAACTGACCGGCTGCCTGAATACGAGACTTCATAATGAAGCCCTGCACGCTGACACCGAACACGGCCACAAAGCGGCGGTGCAACTGCCGCTCGGAAAGCCCTGCCCGTTGGGCGATATCGGTTACCGATAACCGTTCAAACAGATGGGTGCGCAGGTAGTCGACCGTGTCGGTAATATCGGACATCGGCAACATGAGACGTCGTCGCCCTTCGTAGCTTCGAACAGTTCCCATCACTCCAATCACTTCACCATCTTTGCCCCGCACCGGAAGTTTGTTGGTCACAAACCAGTCAAGAATTCGTTGCGAGTTGTACCACAGCTCGACCCGTCCAATCAGCGGCACTCCAGTGCGCATCACCTGCTGATCGTCGGCCACAAAGTGATCAGCCGCATGCCGTGGAAAAAAGTCGTAGTCGGTCTTTCCCAACAGGTCAGCCGCAGTCTTCCCCCCCAGTCGCTCAATAAACGGCTGACTGGCCGCCACCATGCGGCTTTCGCGGTCCTTCATAAAGAAGTAGACATCCGCCATATGTTCGAACAGTTCGATAAACTGCAGCGAATTGCCCAATAGCTCGCCGAACTCCTGGGTTGCCGTTTGTAAGCCAGACGAAGATCGTAAATCAGTTACCAGATTCTTCCCGACCGTTGGCTGTTTAGTCATACGCCCACTCGGCTGCAGATGAATGTAAGACGGAATTGATCGACTTCAATGAGAGTTGGAGGGCAGGCTTCTACGCCACAACAATTAATCAAACTACGGCAGAGGTCGAAACCAACTCAACTCGACATCCTGAATACGTCCCGATCGCTCGTATGTCAAAACAAGCGGAGCCGTCGCAGCCGACAGGGCCGCCTGAAACTCAGCCTGCGTGGTCAATCGTTGATTGTTCACCGCCATGATCCGATCTTTCGCCACAATCCCTGCTCGGGCAGCAGGGGAAAAAGGGACCACATCAATCACTGGAAACGAGCCAGGTGTCGCCGAATCGTCAGCCAGGTCCAGGCCAACCTGAACGGGCGGTGACTGCCAAGCAATTGTCACTTCCACGCTGCTTTCTCTGCGCTGCAGTACGGCCGACGTCTCACCGGTTGAAGTTAAAACCTCTGAGTACAAATCTTCCGACGCACCCTGGTTCCAGGCACCTAGTTGAAGCAATTGGTCACCCGGCCGAATACCAGCCTTGGCAGCAGCTCCACCCACGACGACCGATTTCACCACAATGCGGCCTTGTCGTTCTTCCAGCGGGTCCCACTCAATCCCCAATCGTCGCGGGCGAGGACGCGCACTTGCACTCTCGGCTGCACCATTCGCTTCAGCTAGCGCCTGCGACCGAAATCGCATCTGCGGGCCTTCGTTGGCAGCACGCAGCGCCAGTGATCCAGCCAGCGTGACGATTCGCTCGGCTCCTTGATAGTTCACCCGGTCGGCATCATCACTCGGACGGTGATAATCGTCGTGCTTGCCAGTATCAATTTGGACCGCCGGAACTCCGGCTTGGACAAAGGGCCAATGATCGGTATCAGCCGTAATCTGCGAAGTGAAGTTTAATCGTAAACCCGGCTCGTTGTTGGCCTCGCAAATCCAATCTCTCAGCCCTAAGCCCGTTCGCCAGCCCATCACATGCACTTCGTCTTGCAGTCGACCGACCATATCCAGATTGATTACCAGCTTGATGTGCTGCATCTCTGGTTGATGTGTACTCACCCAATGCTTCGATCCCAAGAGGCCGATTTCTTCGGCGTCCCAGAAGGCAATCAGAAACGATCGATTGAATGCCTGTCGCTGACTAACCAGCCATTCCGCCAGTTCAAGGACCGCTGCAGTTCCGCTGGCGTTGTCATCAGCCCCATTGTGAATAGGCCCAACAGGACCGCGACTGGTCTTAGGCGTCCCAAAACCAACATGATCGAAGTGGGCACCCAACACCACCATTTCGCTCACGGCCAGCTCTCGCGATCCGGTCAGCCGTCCGAGGACATTGCGGTATCCCTGGCCGAACTCCTGAAAATACCCCCCCGCATCACCGGCAGGCTCAATCCCAAGGCGGGCTAACTCACTTGCAAGATACGCTGCGGCTCCATGGCCCCCCTCGCTCCCCGCAAGTCGCCCTTGTAGGGCGTCAGAGGCCAGGAACCCGATATGGGACTGCAAGTCAACCGCGCGAATGGCACCACGCTCTTCCGTCCCCTCCGGCTTCTCTGCTTGAGCCTTTCCAGCTTGAATGCCATTCAAGACCAAGAAACTCACTACGAGGGGCAGCAATTGTGTCGGTGTCAGCCGACGACGCTTTGACCAACCCTGCTGGCTCCACAGGCCTGCTCGATCCCACCAAAAAATTCTGCATTCATGCATCAGGCCACACAGCCCAGCCATGATCCGTTTCAAGCGACAACCATCCCTGCCAAACTGGTTTGCTACGATCATTTTCCAGCACATCTGGTTCAAGCGAATAAACTTTTGCGCACTCTTAGCATACCAGTTTGCAGCCCCACCTGTCTCAGGGCGATCTTTCACGACGACAGGAATCAGCGGTCACTTCTTCCCCTCACTCAAACGCCCGCCAGCAAACCATTTCGGTCAACTTTCCCCGGCCTGCCCGTCGAATTGGCTCCCAAGATTGGCCCGTTATTAAGTACCTCCGACTCGAAGCATTGCAATTTGGAGCTTTGCCAGCGACACTTCCCGGTTCCCGTTTGAGTGATACCGGATCACTCGCACCGGCCACGCCCTTCCGAGACCGAATTTGTAGTGTCCCGTTTTCTTGAGTTATCCCTCTCCGCAGGGTTCGTTCTGAAGAATTCTGGCTCGCTCTGACAATGGTCTCTATCGCGGCAACTGGCCTGGTTTTCTGCGTTGCCCCATGGCGACGACGCCACATAAGGCGTTCCATCAGAAGGATTTAGAGAAATGGCCTATACCAAGACCGACATTAAGAAAATCCGCAAGAAGCGCGCTCGGCTGAAGAAAAAGCTGAAGTGCCGCTTTTGCCCAAATGGTTGCGACAAACCACCGCGACCCGTCTTTGTCGACTACAAAGACCTGAAGACCCTCCGCTCGATGATTGACCGCGAAGGGAACATGCTCGCCCGCCGCAAGACCGGGACTTGTGCTCTCTACCAGCGTGAAGTCCGCGAAGCCATCCTGCGGGCACGCTTCATGGCCCTTCTGCCATACGTTGCAGAAGAATAACCAGAATAAGGCGCAGCAGATCGCACACACGGCGGTTTAAGCTGTTCGCCAGTAAAGCTTTAAAAGACGCTGCTCCTTGATGGAGCGGCGTCTTTTTTCGTTCTTGAGTCCCTTTATGGTGGCACGCCCCAGGGAACTGCTGGCACATTCGGCAAACTCCAATCGTCCATAACCCTCAAAATCGGCGAAATCGGTCGGGATAGGAATTCGCCCGTTCCGATAGTATGGTTTGCAGTGGTCTGGACCCCGGTTTTAGTAACCCGTTCCGCCACAATGGCTTGATCACTTTCCGGTCCATGGACGGTACCGACTTGGCTAATCACCTTCTTCTGCCGATGACTACCACCCAGCAAGTGGGGCAAAACCCGCCGCCTCACGCTCACCTGGTTGGTGTTTGCGGAAGTGGCTTGAAAGCAGCGGCAGAAATCCTGCTCGATCAGGGCTGGTCAGTTAGCGGGTCCGACTCGACCCTCTCTTCGCCTGTGTACGAACAGCTTACGGCCAGGAGCGTTACCACTTATCGCGGCCACAACTTTGGTAACGTCCCGCCAGAAACCAGCCTGCTGGTCTACAGCGCAGCCGTCGCTCCAACCAATTGCGAGCGGTTGGCTGCCAAGGCGCGCCAGATTGTTCAAAAATCGTATTCCGAATTTCTCGCCGACTTAATGGCCACCCGCACTGGTGTGGCCGTCGCAGGGACTCATGGCAAAAGCACAACCACAGCCATGACGTCTGCCATTTTGCAGGGGGCAGGGCACGATCCTCTCGTTGCCTTCGGAGCAGAGCTAATCGACGGCGGCAGAAGCGGCTGGGGTGGAGCTGGTCAGTTCATGGTCGCGGAAAGCTGCGAGTTCCAGCGGCATTTCCTTAGTTATTCCCCTCAACTAGCCGCCATCCTCGATATCGAACCCGATCACTTCGATTACTTTCAATCGGATGCAGACCTCGTCGAGGCATTTGCTCAGTTCGCTGCCAGAATTCCTGCGTCGGGCTACCTCCTGACCAGGCATGCCTGCGATAAAGCCACCGAAGCTGCTTCCATGTGCGCGGGCCAGGTCGAAACATTTGGCCTCGATTCGACTGCCGATTGGACTGCAAACGACATTCGTCAATCGCCGCAAGGAACACGTTTTCGCGTTTACCATCGTGGCCGATTTGTAGCTGAAATATCGCAGCCGCTTTTTGGTGTTCACAACGTGTTGAACGCGCTAGCTGCTTGCGCATTGACCGCTACGGCTGGGGCTTCAGCCACGCAAATTCGGGCTGGCCTGGCAGAGTTCACCGGAATCAAACGCCGCTTCGAGCGGCTCGGTTCGTGGCGAGGTGTGTCGCTGGTTGACGACTATGCCCATCACCCCACCGCCATTCAGGTCACCTTGCAGACCATACGCGAAGTTTATGGCCAGCGGCGGATTTGGGCCGTCTTCCAGCCCCATCAGGTCTCGCGAACATTGGGCTTAATGGACCAGTTCGCCCGGTCGTTCAGTCAAGCCGACCGAGTGATCGTCGCCCCCGTTTTTGCTGCCCGCGAGCAAGTCACAACAGAGGCCATCGATACCTCTCGACAGCTTGTCCGCGAAATCAGCACGCACCATTCCCAGGTCAGTTTTGCAGAGTCGCTTGACCAGATTCGAGCGACGATAGACCATGCACTGCAGCCAGGGGATGTCCTGGTAACGCTCGGTGCAGGGGATATTGGTCAAATTCACTATGAGTTCATTCGACGAGTTCCAAGATATTCTGGTGCGCGATCAGCCGCTCGCCCCTTTGACTTGGATGAAGCTGGGTGGTCCCGCTCAGTACTTCCTCACTCCGCGTAGCCGTGACGAGCTGGTACGCGTTGTCAAGTATTGCCACCAGCACAAAATCGCAGCCCGAATTCTGGGTGGTGGCTCAAATCTTCTCGTTCGCGACGAAGGGGTCAGCGGAGCCGTCATTCAGCTCACGAACCCCGCGTTCTCTGAAGTGACCGTCACTGGGACCTCAGTCACAGCAGGGGCTGGTGCCCTGTTGTCGCACGTGTTGTCAGTCGCGGTGAAGGCTGAACTGGCCGGTCTCGAAAATCTAGCTGGTATTCCCGGCACGGTTGGCGGTGCACTTCACGGAAACGCCGGGGGCCGCAACGGCGATATCGGCCAGTATGTCCACAAGGCCACGATTTTAACGGTCGACGGTATCGTCCATGAACGGCCAGCCGAAGAACTCTCGTTTGCCTACCGCCAAAGCAGCCTTGATGAACTCGTCATTCTGGAGGCCGAGTTTCTGCTTCAGAAAGATGACCCCGACGAAATCACTCAACGATTGCGCAAAATCTGGATCATGAAGAAGGCCTCGCAGCCCCTCAGTTCGCAGTCGGCTGGCTGTATCTTCAAAAACCCCAGAGGGTTAAGTGCAGGCTCGCTGATCGATCAGGCCGGCCTCAAAGGGACGCGCATTGGCAAAGCCGAAATCAGCGATCGCCACGCCAATTTTATCGTGACAGAAGAAGGGGCCTCTTCTGCCGATGTGCTGAAGCTGGTCGACCTCATCCGCTCCAAGATCGCCGATAAGTACGGCGTCGACCTCCAGCCAGAAATCAACATCTGGTAATCAGGGAGGTATGGGAAGTATGAGTTGTTCCGTCTTGTCGGCGGAACCAACCAACGATTCTCCTCTCGACCTGCCGATATACCTGTTTGAACCGACGCCTGTTCTGGGAACAGACCCGTTGTTTCCAAATCCAGCGTCATTCTGCATGGATGCAGGCGCTAGTTGAACTGCCCCAGTGGACGAAGCACTAAAAGTCATTTCAAATCTCGGCTGGTGGAAGGTTTTGCTCGGCGAATTACGCCGGTGGTTTTCCGCCAGAGGGTTTCGAAACGACCAATAGTGCTATGGACTCAGCTCACGGAGGAGATGAGATGCGGCGTTGGATGCTTATGGCCGGTCTGGTCATTGTGACTCAATCGGCATTGGCTGCTCCGCCAGTCGCAACCCTCACCCCTGCAGCAACTCCCAAAGCCAGTCCCAAAGCCTATATCTTTCAGGTGCAGGTTATCGAAGTTGACGCCCAGGGCCGTCAAACGGTTATCGCCAACCAAAAGATCCAAACCACCGGCGAGCCTGCCGGAAGCGCCTTCGATAAGGGTGACGGCCGCCGCTTCGAATTCACTGCAGCTATCGTTAGCAGCACCACCAATCCCTTTATCGCCAAGCCATCTGGATCGAGCTCGGCTGCCATGCCAGCCAGCAGTTCATCTGGTACCCCCGAAGAGCTTCCCCCGCCCGAGCCAGCAGTCGAGCGTCGACCCCTTCCCGATAAGGTCTCAGCTCCTCGCCTCCCTGCCGCCGCATTGCCACCGGCCGACCCTCTTCCTCCAGCTCCTGAACGATCCGCGGCAGCTCCAGCCCTCAGTGACGTGAAGGCCAAACTGGCCGCTAAAGTCAGCCTGGCTGCCACCGATATTCCCCGTCGGCAGGCGTTACGGCAATTGGCCAGCGACACCGGCTTAAACCTAGTCCTCGACCCCGAATTGGCAGGCGGTGCAAGAGCGGCACTCGATTCGACCATTCGGGCCGAGTTCCGCGATCTCTCCGCCGACGAGGTTTTGCGGCAAATTCTGGGTGGGGCCGACCTCGGATACCTCGTAAAGCATGAGGTTGTCCTCGTCACCAGCGCCGAGAAATCGCGGGTCGTCGGTAACGAACTGGTCGTCGAAGTTTATGGCGTCTCGGAATTGCTCGGACCTTCAAACGGCCAGTCTGTCGAGCAGCGGCTCAACGCCTTGGCCGATCAACTGCGGCAACAAGCACCGCAGCTCAATTGGGAGCAAGGAGGCGGAAGCATTCGCCCCTTCGAATCGACCCAGTCGCTGATCGTCAAGCAGTCAGCCGCAGGCCACGCAACCCTCAAGGCCCTGCTCGACAAAGAGCGCCAAACCCGCCTCCTCGACGTTAATCAGCCCCCATCCCCCCGCTAACCAGCAAAGATGTAACGCGAGCCGTAACGAGCCGCATCAAGCCCATGTTCGAACTTGCTTAGTCTCTCACACCGATGGCACCTTAATTTCGTGTGCCACTGGCTTTGCCAGTCTCCTGACTGAATGTGCTCAATCCCCCCAGCCGCTTTTCTCTCTATCGACGGTTGGCGAGGACTCCCTTCTGCAAGCCCGCGGGTTACAAAACCCCATGCATTCGAGGCTTCTGCCTCGCAATGCCCCCACCAAAACTGATTTTACCAAGTTTGAAAAAAGCAAAGGCCCGTATACCGGTTGAAACATCCTTGACAGTGGTCACAGCGCCGTGCGACGTTAAGAATGTGGCCCATTTCCAATGGCATTTTACGTTGGATTGCGGCCCCTTGAACTCTGACAGAGTTACTTGTTTCGCGGCAGGCTGGCTGCGAAACTCGAAGTGGCTCCCAGACTGACCCGATCCAAAATCAAGCACTGTCCAAATACCGGGTGATGCTTGTTCGAAACCCCTGCGGATATCAACAAAAAACCGGTCGCGGCACAGCGTATTTCGATCGATTCTGAACCGAATAGGAAAGAACCAGGAATGGCTTTTGATACCCAGCGATTGGTTGAGTTCGACTTTCTGCGGGCGACGGAAATCGCGGCCCTCAATTGCATGCAATGGGTAGGCAAAGGGAACAAAGAAGCGGCTGATGCCGCCGCATGCGACGCGATTCGGGGGATGTTTGACATCACCGATATGTGTGGTGAAGTGGTTATCGGCGAAGGGATCAAGGACGAAGCCCCTGGGATATTCAAAGGGGAAAAGCTGGGGATGTGGCGAGACGGGTCCATTCGTTTCGATATTGCCCTTGATCCCGTTGACGGAACGACCAACTGCAGCAAAGGGATGCCCAACTCCATCAGCTGCATCGCAGCTGCCACCCCCGACGAAAATGGGAATGCAGGCCTGCAAGAGATCCCCGCTTTCTACATGAAGAAACTGGCCTACCCGCCGGAAGTTCGTAAAGCCTGGATGGCTGACCCCACAATCCCGGTCAGCGTGAATGCCCCGCTGGCAGACGTGATTCACATCACTGCTGAAATCCTCGGGAAGAATCCGCGCGATGTGGTGGTCATGATCCTCGATCGTCCACGGAATCAGCCGTTCATCGATGAGGTCCGCCGCGTTGGGGCTTCATTGCGCATGATTGCCGATGGGGATATCACCGCTGCCCTGGCCCCCGCCCTCACCCATTCGAGCATTGATCTCTATGCCGGAATTGGCGGCGCACCCGAAGGGGTTTTAGCCGCCGCAGCCCTCAGGTGTTTGGGTGGAGGGATGCAGGCCCAGATTTGGCCACGCGATGAAGCCGAACGCCGCTCACTGATTGAACTTGGCTGGGGCGACCGGTTAGACAAAGTCTATCGTTCGCGCGATTTGGCTTGCGGAGCCGACATCCTGTTTGCCGCCACCGGCATCAGCGATAGCCCGCTGCTTAAGGGGGTGAAGGTGCATGGTAACACAGCCGTCACCCATTCGATTTTGCTCCGCTCCAGAAGCGGCACCGCCCGCTATTTGACCTCGGAACACAACTTGAACCAAAAAGTGATCCATCTCAGGTCAACCAGCAATCCGGCACTGTTGTAGTGAACTTACGATTCACTTAGCGGGGTAGCCCGGTTGAGCCGAGTAGGGCAGGCTCCCGCCTGCCAGAATTCAATTCGTGACGAGAAGTCGGTCGTAAATGTCAGCCAGCAGGAAGGCAGGCGGGAGCCTGCCCTACAAATACTTGCGATTCACTTAGCGGGAGCCTGCCCTACAAAAACTTCGGCAGGGTGAAATTTTGTACGTGTTGCAGAGTGCGGCTTGCCGCACAGTCACAACACCAAACGCATTTATCAAAACGCATTCACCTTGATGACGCTAACCGCACCAAGGCCAAGCCTTTTCTTCGCGGTCTTTGCGTCTTCGCGGTAACACTCCCAAAGCATTCACTTCCAATTACATGAGTCCTGTTGAGCCTCGCTTGCCGCACCCCTCTTGGCCTCCTCATCACCCAGGTCATGACGTTCACCATTAGCAGCGTTTTTCAAAAGCATCTGGCGAGAAATGCCAAACCCCCAACTTCACCAAACCGAGTTTGCCATTAACTTAGTCTTGAAACGAGTTCTGCCGTCCCAGCCCGCGTCAGGTTTCTCCAATCTCAATCCCCCCCGGCCACCATCTCGGCTGAATCACGCGCTGACTCTCACCCTCCCAGCGAACACCCAAAGCGTCCAGAATCACGCAGCAAACCCGGCTCCACATCCGTCAAAAGTGGCACATATTGACTTTGGCTGATGTTTCGCTATCCTCAAGAGCCGATAGATGATCTAAACCGCCCGCCCTCGCAATCCGCCTCTCTGCCGTGTCACTGCCCCACAGCCCTGCCCTCTAGAACTGACTCATTCCCTCTGCAGCTCGGC
>JAIXVG010000482.1 GCA_027483145.1 Planctomyces sp. | reverse complement strand
TCCTGAGCAGAGAGGTCGATCAGTTCTTCTTTCAGAACGCCTTCAATCCCGTGCCAGCCGCCATAAACGGTTCCGATCTCCGACATTTGTCTTGCGGTCTCAACAATTCCGCGCAGGGTGTTGTTGATGACAGGAGATGGGCCACCCGATTGGGCGACAATCATGTTTTTGGGAGACACAGGCACAGTTAACCCTTTGCAATCTGTTTAGATTTTGAGCTGGTGGCGAACACCAAAACGGGACAAAACTTGAGAAAAAAGGCTGGAGTGAGCTGTGGCTTTGGCCAATGACTCCCCTGCCCAACCTTTCAGACTTTTTGGTTTCAACAGTTAGCGGCAGGTATTCGACGAAATCGATCCAAGAACGACCCAGTCAAGCAATCCGGCCGGGTTGAAGAACCGTTTTCAGCGGTAGAGATTCCCTCCGATATCGTCTGGTTAGACACCGATTTTGTCGAGACCTGGCAAGTACTTACAACAACGACAGACGATTTTTTACCGTGAGCTGAGGAACTTTTCCTGAGACTGTTTTAAGGGACGCCAGCGGTGGTTGCCAGTAAGACTTTTGGAAGATTGAGGTTCGTTGTGGCAGCCAACTGAGGTGGCCTGTTTTTTTCGGGTTTTGGCGGCTGAAATTGCAGTTTTGGCTACAGTTGGCCAAAGCCAGTATCCATGAGAAATAGTTGATCTGACTACAGGAAAATGTGCAGGTGACGAACTGTCGGGCCTTTGTGGCTGAATAGACCCCGAATCGTTGTCTGAACTTGCTTTAAGGCATTACATGGCATGTGGTTAAATCGCACTCGCTCATTCGACGACAAAGCTCTTAAGCGGAGCATTCTAACCTCCGTTGGTGGAGCGCTGCGCAAGGTGCTTGTCCTGGTGATCGGTTCGGTCACACTGTTCGTGGGGATCGTGCTAATTGTTGCTCCCGGACCGGCAATGGTTGTCATTCCGCTGGGGTTGGCAATTTTGGCAGCCGAGTTTCCAGCCGTCCGCCCAGCGTCTGAGTGGTGCCAGCGACTGGTGTGGAAAATTCTGGCGTGGCTGATGGGGCTTCTGCCGGAGCGATTGTTGGCGATGATTGGCGGCCGCCAAACCGCTGGCGAGGCGGGGGGCAAAGGGGCCGAAGAGCCGAACAAAGTTCAGGACGATCCGGTCTCTATTCCGTTCCCGTCGAAGCCAGTTCCACCGTCAGCCCGTCGAGCTTGAATGACAATCTGGTTCCCTTGAGCAGGGCTTCGAAGAACTGCTGGCCCGGCAAGTCGACGACATCAACCGAGATCTCTTGCATCAACATAGTGTTAGGAGACCCATCGGGTTGGTCAGGAAGACCTTTGCACTGAAACTCGATCCCACCAGCAGCTAACTCGTCGAGGACCAGTTTCAGAGAGACGTTTCGAGCTTTGAGGGAAAAGCGGCGGGCTTTGACCGATAAGGGGACGGCGGTTCCTCCCTTTTTCGCACGAGTTCCGGACAACAGACTTTGCACCAATTCGTGATCTTCAACCAACCCGGTAATGACAATTGATCGAGCCTCTTGCTCGATCGAGATAGTTTTTCCGGCTTGTTCCAGCATGGCAACAACTTGTTTCTGCTTCTCGGATGTGGCGGAATACTCGCGACGCAACTGGGCAACGGGTTGCTGCGGCTTAATGGTGACTGAGTCGGGAAAGCTCGACCATTCCCACGTCAGGTTGTATTGGCAGAGCGCAATGGTCAACGCGGCCGAAGGGTGCATGGGGGGCCAGGACTGAGTGGCCCAAAGGTCATGGGGAATATCCTCCGGGTTTGTGATACGAAACTCTCCCTGGGCTGCGATCTGCTCGATGACCTGTTTCAGCGTGACTCCTTCTTTCCAAGGCCAGCCTTGCTTGACCGCGAGCGAAGGCGTTCCTTTGACCTTCCGTTGTTTGGCCAACGCCTCGGTCGCCTGAATTGCTAACGTGATACGGGTCCGCAGTTCGTTGCCTCTGTCGGTCGGACCAAACCAGATGCCGGTCCCAAGGACCTGCATTCTGGAATGACTTTGGCCGGCGATTTGCAACAAGATGGTTTCGAGTGGCGTTTGTTGAAACTGGAGCGTCGCGACCAGGTCGGCATTGAAGTCTCGATCGAGGATGATGGGCATTTGTTGAGCGCGGCTGAGTCGGTCGAGCATTTCGCGAAGTGATTGCTGATCCCAAGTGGCAGATATCGGCGAATCGAGTCGCGATTGGGTCATCCCCGTCGGGCGTCCCCAAAACGTTTCTGCTGCGTGGGCAAAATCTCCCAGAAGTAGAAGTTGGAGGAGCAAGATCGCCGGGGTGATGCGTTTTCCGAAGGTGACCCAAGCAACAGCCGGTAGTGATGCTGGTAAATCACGTTTGAACCAAATTGAAATCGGCCGCACGGTAGCCGAATACAACTTGGCATTGCGCAGGATTGACCTCGAGAACTGGTTGAGACAGTGCATAATTCTCATAAAAAAGGCGATTTGACCGGACGTAACTGTTTTTGAGAAAAGGAGTAATGGTGTCTTTTTGTGGAGTTCGGCTGAGTAGCGGCACGAGCGATTGAGCCGAGGACCAGCGACACTCGACATCCATCCACTCTTCTCGCCTTAGGATGAATAAATGATTAATGATGTACTGAGGGTATCAAAAACAGTCTTCGAATTGCAAAAAAATGCTTAAGATTGAGGTTCGGGCCTGTTTCGGAAAAGTCCTTGTTTTTGGCGGATTCGCCAGTGCCAAGGGGTGAGTGAGTCATTTACGAGATTCCGTTATGCTGCGGGGGATGAGTCAATGCGCTTCGACGAGGGTAATGGCTTTTAAAGAATGGCCAGCAAACCCTTCGGACTTAGCAGTCTAAGCCGAATGAGCACATCATGCGAAATGTCTATTAGTTGCAGTACGGAATCGGGTAGGAACCTGGGATGAGCACGGCGATACGAGCGGTTGGCATTGACCTTGGAACGACGTATTCGTGCCTGGCCTACTTGAATGAGTACGGTGAGCCCGTTTCGATGGCCAATCGCGAAGGTGAGTTATCGACACCGTCGGTGGTCTGGTACGACCGGGGGAGTGTCGTCGTCGGAACCGAAGCTCTGCGTAATTCAATTGTTTACCCGCAAGCGGTGGTGACGGCGGCTAAACGATACATGGGGAATGCTAACCACGTCTGGACAATTGGTGGCAGGCAAGTCACGCCGACCAACGTGTCGTCAGAGATTATCGGGTACCTGCTCGATTCGGCAAAGGATTCCATCGGGGACATCAAGCGGGCAGTCATTACGGTTCCTGCCCAGTTTAGCGATCTGCAGCGAGCAGCCACTGTTGAAGCAGGTCTCAAAGCCGGGTTGGAAGAGATTGATCTGATCAATGAACCCGTTGCGGCAGCACTTTGCTATGTGCTGGGAAATGAGGGATTAGCATTTTCTGAGCTATCGTTAGACCAAAACGTGATGGTGGCAGACCTGGGTGGCGGAACGTTCGACTTATCGGTCGTGCGATACACCAAAGATCGGGTGCAGGTGATCGCGTGCGGGGGAGACCTGAAGTTAGGGGGCCTTGATTGGAACAACCTTTTGATCGAGGCGGCCAGCAGACGATTCCGGCTGGAGACCGGGCTGGATATGAAGTCGGATCCGACGAGTCGGCAAATGCTGGCACTCGAAGCGGAACAAACAAAACGGAGCTTGTCGACGCGTGAGCATTCGACGCTGCTGGTGCAGCATGCAGGACATCGGAAGACGCTGAAGATCGATGTGCATCAATTTGAGAAGATGTCGGCGACGCTGTTAACTCGCATGGAAGAATGCGTGACGAGATTGTTGAAGGATAACAACCTGAGGTGGGCGAAGATTGATGCGGTACTGTCGACTGGTGGAGCCTCAAGGATGCCGATGGTTAAGACGCTTTTAAAGCGTCTAAGTGGCCGAACACCAAACAGGGCCCTTTCACCCGATCACTCGATTGCGCAGGGGGCTGCCTACTACGCGGGGATGCTCTTGGCTAACGACAGTAGTGCTCGCGCGCTATTGGGTGAAGCGACCACTGAACGACTGCAGAAAGTGGCGTTTCATTCGGTCTCGGCCCGGCCACTGGGGATCATTGTGCGTGATGCTCATGGGCAGCGGCAGCCCTACTACCTTATTCCGGTCAACTCGACATTGCCAGCCGAAGCAAAGCAGACGTTCGGAACGGTTAGCGACGGGCAGGCAACGGTTCGACTAAAGGTTGTGGAAGGGGGAACTGCCAGCGATGACGAAGTGATTCGGCTGGGAGATTGCTTGATTAGTGATTTGCCCCCCGATCTCCCCCAGGGGACTCCGGTCGAAGTAACGCTGAAGTATGGGGCTGACGCTCGAGTACAGGTTGCGGCCCGCCTGCCCGATCAGGGACGCGAAGCCGAAGCGGTGCTCGAGCGGCCGGGAACGGTCACCCCGACATCGGGGGATACTGCCAAGGTGACATCGGCCAGGGCGGGGACCGAAAAGCGGACGCCAGTTCCTCTGTCGGAGGCGGAACTTGGAGTGTCGAGTAGCTTAAAGCTACCTGCTCAGTTAATGGCTGATGGCTGAAATCGTGCCCCCGGATTGCTCGGAGATTCTGGATCGACTGTTTGGTATCGCCACGCCAGAGGATGCTTGGCCAAGAACCTATCCGAATACCCGGTTGTGCCTGTTCGCGAAGACTTCGATTTTAGACAACAGTCGGACGTGTCAGAGGGTATTCGGATAGACAATTAGTCTTAATGGTAAAGATCCCTCGCTGACGCTTCGGGCTACGAGTTGTCGATGCGGGCACAGAGTGCAAGTATCAGCAGGCGTGCAGCAGATTTTTGGAT
>JAIXVG010000605.1 GCA_027483145.1 Planctomyces sp. | reverse complement strand
GCCGCGGCCCTGGGCTTCCTTGAATTCGACAACGCGGGTTACCACGACCGGGTTATCGATTTCCATCCCTTTGTCTGGCTCGAAGCCCTCGGGGATCTTGAGGGGAGCGATGCGACTGGCGAGTTGAGTCACCTCGGCAGGAACGCTGAGGATGCGAGGGGTGAAGTAATAGCCGGCAACGCCGGCGATCAGACAGCAGCCGAGGATCATGACGAGGCTGATACCGCCGACGACCATCAGGGTTGAGCCGAGGCAGCCTCGCCCCTGGGCCTTGGGGATCGGGGGTGGTGCTTTGTCGTCGTTCCAGCCAGTTGAGTCGTAGGACATGGATGCTTTCCAGTTCGATTAAGCGGCGTGTGCTATTGGTTAATGCTAACCCGAAAATGGTTGGGCCGTGACTGTGGGCCACCGGAACTTTTTCCTGCGGGCGTTCCCGGCAAGGGTACTGCAGCGTGGCAATAGTTTAGTCGGGAAGGGTGGGCGGGGCGATGGTTGGGGTGGGATAAGCGGGGAAGTGGCGAGTGGGGTCTTGGTAAAACTCGGTCCGGAGGTGGTCGCATCAGCCTTTACTGAAGTGTATAGTGGTTGACGTCGTCTGGCTGGGTGGGTGCGGATCTCGCTGAGACATTCAGCTGTGCGAGGGTTTGAAGTTTACTTGTTCACCAGAATGTCTTCAAAACTGTCAGGTATTGTGCTTGAAAGTCAACTTCAATAAGTGCGACGTTTGAAATTGAGTCAATGTACCAAGATTTTGGCGTTGGTTTGCTTCCAAAACCAAAGAACCTGACCGCTGACGCAGTCGGCTCGCTGGGGTTTGAAGGTTTGCTTTAAAGGGTTTCGACTGTGACACATGCTGAGACACAACGTTCAACAACCGGTTTGGTCGGGTCGGTGCTTTCGCGTCGTCAGGCTTTGGAACAAATGGTGGCGACGGCCCTGTTAGCACCGGGGTTGGGGCTAGTGGCCCGCACGGCTGTGGGAAAAGAGGGGGAAGCTGTTGTTGAAAGTCGGCCGGTCAATGATCGGCGGTTGGGGCCGCAGACCGACTTGAACGGCTATTTTCCCTTTTCTCCCCCGGCAACACTGAAAGAGTGGGAAGAGCGGGCCGAGTATGTGCGGCGGCAAGTGCTGGTGGCGAACGGGCTGTGGCCGTTACCCCCTCGGCCGGAGCTGAATCCGGTGGTGCATGGGCTGGTCGAGCGAGATGAATACACGGTTGAAAAGGTCTACTTCGAGACCAGCCCGGGGTTGTATGTGACGGGGAGTTTGTACCGTCCGAAGATGGCGGGGCCGACGCTGCGAGATGGGAAGTTGCCGGCAGTGTTGTCGCCACATGGACATTCGCCTGAGGGTCGGTTTCATGATCACGGGGAGAAGGTCTTAGAGAAAGAGTTGGCTTCGGGGGCGGAAAAGTTCGCGACCGGGGGGCGGCATCCGATCCAAGCGAGGTGCGTTCATTTGGCTCGGCTGGGGGTGATTGTTTTTGTGTATGACATGCTGGGCTATGCCGATCGAGGTGGCCCGCTATCGATGGCGACAATTCATACACTGTATGAGCAGCGGCCCGAGCTGTCGCGCTTAAGTCAGTGGAGCCTGGGGAGTGCGCAGGCCGAGCTGCGGATGCTGAACCCAATGGGGCTTCAGACATGGAATTCAATTCGGGCACTTGATTTCTTGTTGAGTCTGCCGGGCGTTGATGAACATCGGGTGGGGGTTACAGGGGAAAGTGGCGGGGGGACGCAAACGTTTGTTTTGGGAGCGGTCGATTCGAGGCCCAAGGCCCTGTTTCCTGTGGTGATGGTTTCAACAGGTATGCAAGGTGGTTGCACGTGCGAGAACGCTTCTTACCTGCGGGTGAATACGGGGAATGTGGAGTTGGCGGCGCTTTCGGCACCGCGACCATTGGGAATGGTGGCTGCGGATGACTGGACGGTTGAACTAGAAACAAAAGGCCTGCCAGAACTGAAGCAGCTTTATGGTTTGTATGGAGCGAGCGAGAAGGTTTTTGGGAAGTATCTGCCGTTTCCACATAACTACAATCAGCCTTCGCGCGAGCTGATGTATGAGTTCTTTAATCGCCATTTAGAGTTGGGCTACAAAAAGATACCGGCAGAGCGGGACTATGTCCCTCTGACAGTGGCAGAGTCGTCGGTCTGGGATGCTACTCATCCTGCTCCACCCGTAACAATCGAAAGTGAGCTGGCTGTTATCGAAGGGTTGGTTGCGGGTTGGGAGGCTCATTGGGACTCGTTGAAGACGCATTATGCAAGTCAGTCACAAGACTTCGCCCGAGACATTGGTGGGGCGTGGGATGTGCTAATTGGTCGGAACTTGAAGAAGCCACAGAGTGTGACCTGGGTTACGTTAGCTAAGTTGCCTTCAAAGTCGGGTGAGCCGCAGCGGACGGTGGGGCGATTGGTGAATGCGACGCATGGGGAAGAAGTTCCGGCTGTGTGGTTGCGTCCCGAACAGACAAATGGTCGGCTGGTGATTTGGCTGACCGATCGCGGTAAGGCGGGGTTATTCGAGCTATCGCAACAGCCGATTCCGCCGATACAGCGATTGTTGGACGCGGGCTTTCAGGTGATGGGGCTAGATGTCCTATACCAGGGTGACTTTCTCGTGGGTCAACCGGCCAGTTATGGAGTCGAGAACCGGCTGGTGAAGAACTACAAAGGGCTGACGGGGTATGTGGGTTACACCTATGGGTATAACCATCCGGTGTTTTCGCAGCGGGTGCATGATGTGTTGACTGCGATTCAGTTTGCAGTGGATGAACCTTCGATCCAGGGCGATGTGGCGATTGCCGGGTTTGGTCAATCGGCGTTGTGGGGCTTGGGAGCGACGGCTCAAGCGGGGCCGGTAGTGAAACGCTTGGCCGTAGGGACTGATGGTTTCCGGTTTGGCAGCATTACATCGATTAGCGATCTGCAGTTAGTCCCTGGCGCGGTGAAGTATGGGGATACGCCAGGGTTAGTTGGGCTATGTGCTCGATCGGGGTTATGGATTTCGGGTGAGCCGACCAGCACGAACGAGTGGTTGGCCATGGGGGCTGCGGCGTGGCAGCAGCCGATGGCTCGTGTGTTGGCGAAGCATCCACGGTATGAGTCGCTGGCGGCTGCGGAGTGGCTGTGTGGTTAGGCAGGGTGGCGAGTGTTTGCAGAACCCGAGGATTGGCAGCGCCAGCTCTGCGGGAGCAGGTGCAGGGGCTAGAAAGCAGAGCAAAAAGGGGTCAATTTTTGGGCGGGCGAGAGAGATTGGGATTGTCCAATTGACTGAAGTCTCAAAAATGAAGTGTTAGCGGACGGACGACTAGGGCCTGTCCGAAAAACCGGTTGCATTTGTTCGAAACCACTTCGATTGTCGAAGCGAGCCGCTGCATTAGAAGTTTTTCGGATAAGCAATTAGTCTTGGCCGCTGCCCGCCGAACTGGTGGACCTTTGCCTGCGTTGATTCTCTGAAGAAATTGCGATTGCGTTAATCATTGGGGGTTCAAGTGGGGAGTGGTTTCACTCTGGAAGTGTTTTCAAAACCCTCTGGCCAAGAAGTCGGGACCGTGATTTCCCGAGGCAAAATTGCCACCAACTGGGTTTTAAAACAGACTCCAGCGATCTACGTTCAAATTCCCTCCTCCTGAGGTTCCCTCGAGATGCCCGCCCGACTTACCGCGCCCTCCCGTGTTCAACAATGCAGCCAGGTTTTTCTCGGTCGACAACTGGCCGCAGGCTGGCTGGCGACTTGGCAACTATTCGCCACTGTTAGCAGCCGGTTAGCTGGTTGGGCTATTGTGTTTGCCGCCGTTGCAATGGGGAGCCTGACGCCGGTGATGGGTCAAGAGGTTGATGCAGGTGAAGCGATAGAGAACCCGTTCCCGAATCGCCTCCCTGCGGTCGAGCTGGATGGGGGCGTTGAATGGTTGAATGTGGGGGGGCCAATTGAGCTAAAGGATTTGCGGGGCAAGGTGGTGCTGCTCGACTTCTGGACCTTCTGCTGCATCAACTGTATTCACGTGTTGCCCGACCTGAAGTATCTGGAGAAGAAGTACCCCAACGAACTGGTCGTGATTGGGGTTCACTCGGCTAAGTTCGATAACGAAAAAGAGACCAGGAACATTCGTCAGGCGATCATGCGATATGAGATCGAGCATCCGGTGGTCAACGATGCGAACATGACCATTTGGCGGAAGTTTCAAGTCCGGTCGTGGCCGACGCTCGTGCTGATTGATCCTGAGGGGTACTACTGCGGCTATTTGTCGGGTGAAGGAAACCGGGAGGTCTTGGATACGGTGATTCCGCGGTTGATTGCCTATCACCGAGCCAAGGGGACACTTGACGAGACACCGGTGCGGTTCGATTTAGAGCGAAGTAAGGCCGAGAAGACGGCGCTCCGGTATCCGGGGAAGATTCTGGCTGACGCCGCTGGCGATCGGCTGTTTATTTCGGACAGTAATCATAACCGGATTGTGGTGACGACGCTTGATGGTAAGTTGAAAGAGGTTATTGGTAACGGGCAGATTGGTGCGGTCGATGGTGACTATCAGGCTGCGCAGTTCGATCATCCGCAAGGGATGGCCCTGGTGGGGGAAACGTTGTATGTGGCCGATACCGAGAATCATTTGATTCGCGCAGTCGACCTGGAAGCGAAGCAAGTGACGACGCTGGCGGGGACAGGTCAGCAGGCACGTGGACGGGACTTGGGGGGCTTACTGCGTGAGACAGCCTTGAATAGTCCATGGGATTTGCTGGTCCACGGGAAGACGATGTATATCGCGATGGCGGGTCCGCATCAAATTTGGGCCCATCAACTGGGGACGCCCATCTTGGGGCGATATGCGGGTTCTGGCAGAGAAGACATTATCGACGGTCCACTCGATTCGGCGGCATTGGCCCAGCCATCGGGACTGGCGACGGATGGTAAGTTTCTGTACGTGGTTGATAGCGAAGGATCGTCCGTGCGGAAGATCTCGCTGTACAAAGAGGGTGCCCAGAAGGTGGTGGGATCGGTGCAGACGGTCGTTGGAACCTCGGACCTGCCTGGGGGAAGATCGCTGTTCGAGTTTGGCGATACCGATGGCGAAGGATCGCGGGTGCGGCTGCAGCATCCGCTAGGAATTGCTTATCACCAGGGGACGCTGTATGTAGCTGACAGCTACAACCACAAGATTAAAGCAGTTGACATTAAGGCCTTGAATTCCAAGACCTGGCTGGGGGATGGCCAACCGGGTGCGGCCCTTGATCCGGTTCGGCTGGCGGAGCCAGCAGGGCTGTCGATTGCTAATGGAATGATGTATGTGGCTGACACAAATAACCATCGCGTGTGCGTGGTCGATTTGGCCTCAAAGGGGACCCGTGTCCTTGAAATCGCAGGGCTAGAGGCACCAGCGGAGGTGGTGGCGACTGACGAGCCGGTGGCGGCACAGCAGATCCTTTCGCCGGTTAGTTTTCCTTCGGTAATGGCGGGACAAGCGCTATCGCTTGACCTTAAGCCCGTGCTGCCAGAAGGCTATCAACTGAATCCGTTGTTTCCTGTTAGTTTCAAGGTGAAGCAGACTGGCGGGAAGAGTGTCATTGTGGATGAGTTACTAGGGAAGCGATTGATGGCCGATGTTTCGGCCGGGACGCCGCGGCTGCAATTGACTGTGGCAACTGCCGCCCAAGGGGAGGGGACCTACGCGCTTCAAGTCTCGTTCGGGTATTGCAGTGACGGGAAGAGTGGCCTGTGTAAGGTAGCGACGAAGACCATTCCACTGACTTTAATTGTGGGTCCTACTGCGGCGGAAGCGACTGCGGTTGAGGTTGATGTGAGGTGAAGTGGGGGTCGGCGGGGATGAAGGTGGTCCCGGCTTGGTGGCCTGCAGCAAGCTGTTAAGCCGATGGGAGTCGATGGAACAGGGAAGCGAGATCGTTATTGCTGTGGAGGGTTCTGACCTGCCGCAGGGAATTCTTTGACGAAAGCAAGCCCGAGTAGGCGTGATTGTGATCGACGATCATCAGGGCGTCGGCGAAGTCCTGATCAATGGTGCTAGAGCGTTGCTCGCTGGCTGCTCGCCAGCGAGCGAGCCAGGTGACGATGGGCAAGACCAGTAATTGCGACATCCAGCCCAGGGTGAATGGCCAGCCATCGTAGGCCAATCCGCAGAAGTGGAGTCCTTGAGCCTTCACGACGAGATAGCGAGTGAGGAGCTCGTCGGTTGCGGCCGAGATGTTGGCGGTCACTTGCTCGATGTTGGCGAATGAGCGGGGCTGTAACTGCTGATGCAAGCTGGGGGCGATGCCGTTCCCCAACACGAACATCGATGCGGTGCGCATGGCTTGCCAGCGGCCCCGCCAGCCCTTCGCGATCGTTTGTGCGGTATCGTGACGAGCCGACTGGGCTAAGCGCAAGCGGAAATAGGTTTGGCCAACGGTTGAGAGCTGGTGTTGGGTGAGGTCAGCGATCAGCAGGGTGGCTTCATCGGGAGCGGTTTGGGCCAAGAGCTCGACGACATCCTGCTGACGAGCGGTCGACAGATTGTTCAAGGTGGCACGGTGCAGGTAGTCGCAGAAGACGTAAGTTTGCAAGAGGCGATCAGAAAGTCGTGTTTTGGGCCGCTCAAGCATCTGAACGAGGTGGTTGCGAATGGAGAGGATGAGTGGCCAGTCGATCGTTGAAGTTGCGGAAAGGCGGGGGGGCTTTGCAGCCAGCCCTGTTTCGCCGCCGACACCGATGGCGTAGTTGTTTAAGTCGCCCAGCTGCTGTGTTAAGGCTTGTCCTTTGTTGGCGACGACCGATGGGCAGCTAAATCGGAGGCTAACGGCTAGTTTTTTGCCTGCGGGGTGAAATGCATAAGGGTAAACGCGGCAGGGGAGAGGCTTGGCGGCTTCACCAAATTTGGCATGGATGCGGCAGCGGCCCTCTGGTGACAGGAAGATGCACGCGGCATCGGGGCCGCGGTGCTTCAGGCGATAGCGTTTCTTCCAGTAGGGACCTGCATACCACTCGTAGGGGACTTCCGAGATTCCGGCAGTTGAGTCTGCGGGCCAGTCTTGCTGGTCAATACGCTCGCGTTCGGCGGGGGTGATTTCAATCAGGTGCTGTTTGCAGCAACCGCCGCACGAATGGCAACTCCAGTTTTGTAACGTGGGCAATTCGAGCTTCACTCGGGACTGGCTCCGGTGGTTGGGGCAGGCTCGGCTGGATTGGCTTCTGGCACGTCTTCTGATTCTGTAGTGAGTACTGGGAAAATGGCATCTGAGCGGCGAGCCAAAAACTGAATGACCATCCCCGAGACATCGAGCCGATGTTTCACTTCCCACGAGTCGGGGAGAGTGAACTGGCAATGTTCGGGTGTGCGCAGAATCATCAGCCCGTCATCGGTTAAGAGGTCAGGTCGGGAGAGGCGATAGACAGCCCGGAACAGGGGGTGGCCGGGCTGAATGTCTTTCGCCATTTCATACGGGGGATCAAAAAAAATCAGGTGATATGGTGCCCAGACGCGGTCCCCTTTGGGCTTAAACGAGCACCGAAAGACGTCGGCTCGCCAGCAGAGGGATTGTTCGATGAGGCCGAGAGCTTCGGCGTTTTTGACAAGTAGATCGTGAGCACGATGGTCCTGCTCGATGAAGACTGCACTGGATGCGCCCCGACTGAGACATTCAAAGCCCATGGTGCCGGTGCCAGAAAAGATATCGGCGATGCGGCGCTCTTTGATTTGCCATTGCAGTAAGTCAAAGATCATGGTGCGAACTCGGTCGGTGTACGGCCGGGTGGTGCTTCCTGGGTTGGTCAGCAGGCGGCGACGACGAAGTTTGCCAGAGATAATGCGCATCGATTATTGATCAGCCGAAAAAAGCATTTGGTGGTTAGCAGAAACAAGCGGGTTGCAGACGAAGCAGGCGGCGCTATTGGTTATGGCCAGGTCGCCCCGAAAAAAAATCCTGCCTGGTGAATGGTAGCAGAACAGGTGGAGAATAGGCATAGTTCGCTTGTGGGTGGTGCTTCCCGTGCGGTGTTGCATTTCGTTTTGTCGGGTCAACGCTGATCTGACTATCGTGCAACTGCGTGGGCTGCACGCAGAATCGGTAGCGTGCTGGGCGAGCGCAAACGGGATTTCGCACAATGTTTCAAAGACCAGGCGGAAAGAAGCGATGACTGAAGAGAAGTCGGTCGACATGGGATTGCACGGAGAGACAATTGCCGCGCGGGGTGGTTGGTCGCGGGCGCTCGGGACTGTTCCCAGTACGCCCCCGATTTACCAGACGACGGCCTTCGACTTGGAAGGAATCGAACAGCTCGATGCGATTATCGCAGGGCAACAGCGGGGGTACACCTACACGCGCGACGGAAACCCGAATCAGGATGCGTTCGCTGCGGATGTGGCCCAGTTAGAAGGGGCTGAGCGGGGAATGGTTGCTGCCTCAGGGATGGGGGGGCTGTCGGCGGTGCTGTTGGGGATGCTGCGCAGCGGCGATCATGTATTAGCAGCTGATATGCTTTATGGGCGAACGGGGCAATTGCTGACCGAAATGCAGCAGCGGTTTGGGATTGCTGTCACACTGGTTGATCCGCAGCGGCCAGAAGACTGGAAACGGGCTGTGACCCCCAAGACTCGGCTGGCGATTGTCGAGAGTGTTTCGAATCCGCTGACCGAAGTGTGCGATGTTGCCGCGTTGGTTGCAGCCGTTGGTTCGGTGCCGCTGCTGGTGGATAACACGTTTGCCACACCCTCGCTGTACCGGCCGATTGCCGATGGGGCGGCCCTGGTGTGGCATAGCGGCTCGAAGTATTTGAATGGTCACGGCGATGTGATGCTGGGGGTGGTGGTAGGACGCCGCGAGTTGGTGAAGAAAGCGAGTAGTGCCCTGTCGATGTTCGGACTGAATTCGAATCCGTTTGAATGCTGGATGGCCTCACGAGGATTACGGACGCTGGGTCTGCGAATGAAACGCGTGAGTGAGACGGCGTTTGAGATTGCGGGGAAGTTACAGGGTCATGCTGCGGTGTCGCGGGTCTTCTATCCTGGGCTGGAGACGCAGATGTCGCATTCCCTGGCAAAGCGGATGTTGACAAATGGGTTTGGCGGGATGCTGAGCTTTGAATTGCATACCGGTGAGGAGGGGGTAAAGCGGCTGTTTCGGTTGCTGGCCGAGGCGATTCCGTTTTCGCCAACGCTGGCTGATGCACGGACAACGGTTTCGTATCCGGCGGGGACGTCGCATCGGTTTCTTCCCGAGGCACAGCGACTGGCACATGGAATTGGGCCGGGGCTGGTTCGGTTGTCGATCGGATTGGAAGATTCTCGGGATTTATGGCGAGAGATCGAGGGGGCGTTGAGCCCGTTGTAGGTTTGGCCTGATCGATTTTGAATGAGCCGGGCTGGGCTGGAATATCGTCGGGGGGCTTCGAAAAATGGCCCGAATCAGTTAAAACCAACGATTAACAAAATTCAGCGAGGCGGGTTGGCCTCGTGTTTTAAGCCCACATCTTTATTGAAAGCGGTTTCATGCCTGTCAGTCGTCGTGCGGAAGTTGATGCAGCCCTGGTTGATGTTGACCACACCAAGAACAAGTATCAGGTTGAGTTTGAAACGACGATGGGAAAGGTTTTGCTGGATGTCTATCCGGATATCGCACCCGGACATGCCAATAACCTGATTGGCCTGACGAAGATCGGGTACTACAACGGCATCATTTTCCACCGGGTGATCGATGGCTTTATGGTGCAGGTAGGTTGTCCTTTGGGAACGGGGACAGGTGGTCCGGGGTATAAGATTAAGGCTGAGTTCAACAAGACGCCACACGTGCCGGGGATTTTGTCGATGGCCCGTACGAGTGATCCGAACTCGGCTGGTTCGCAATTCTTTATTTGCGTGGCACGATGTGCCAGCCTTGATAACCAGTACACCGTGTTTGGTAAGACCGCTGATGACGCGAGCCTGGAAGTGGTGCTGAAGATTGGCAAGGTCAAGACGAACGCATCTGACCGACCACTGCAGGACGTGAAGATTACCAATAGCCGCGTGATTGTAACGCCAATCGAGTAGTTGGCGGTGAGGCCGTGATGCCATTGAATGAAGAGGCGGCATGAGACCAGCCGGTAACAATGCGCGGCCCCAAGCACCAGTCT
>JAIXVG010000453.1 GCA_027483145.1 Planctomyces sp. | reverse complement strand
CTTTTCTCTCTTTTTAATCCCTTGTTACGAATGAAAGCAGGCTTATGTCGGACAATTTGCTTCAACGAAGCGTGACCACGGCCGTGGCACGGAACTTGGCAAATACCACCAAGACCGCGCCCAAGATGATGTCGATCACGCCCCGTTACCTCCTCAGCCTGCTGGAGTGGGTGCAAGTTAACGGCGGAACTTATCGGGTTAATCGGACTAAGGTGGAGCTCTCTAAAGCAGAGCGGATTGCTGTCGACGTGGTCGAAGGCGTAGCGGAGTTCTCTCCCGATGCGCTGCGGAGCGTCCCGATGTTTGCTGGTTTGCCGTCGGCCATTACCACACGCATGGCGACTCGGTTTAAAACCGAAGAAGTCTCGCTGGGAAACAAGTTGGTTGTCGAAGGTGAAGACGGTAACAAATTCTTTATCATAGCGCAGGGGCAGGTAGAGGTGTTGAGTCGCGGAGTGCATGGAAGCAATCTTCGCCTCGCCCTGTTGACAGATGGGGAGTACTTTGGCGAAAGCGACGTTGTTTCCGACAAACCTTCGGATGTTACGATCCGAACGATCACCCCCTGTATCCTCCTGACGTTGTCGCGCAAAGATCTCGATGCGGTCCTCAAGGAAGTCCCCAATCTGCAAGATGCCTTTAAACAGGTTATTTCGCGATATCAGCAACTTCAAACAACTGTCAACAAGTACGGTGAACGGAACATCGATCTTGTCTCTGGCTTTGCAGAAAACGTCGAGATTCCGGAGACTTTTGTCGACTACACGGCAACGCCGCGAGAATACTCGCTATCGTCGGTCCAAACGGTGGTACGGGTCCACACCCGAGTTTCTGACCTTTACAATGATCCGTACAATCAACTCGAAGAGCAGATGCGTCTTACGATTGAAGGGATCAAGGAGCGGCAGGAGTGGGAGCTGATCAACAGCAAACGGTTTGGGTTGATTCATTCGGCTGATCCGTCGATGCGGATCAGCACTCGGTACGGAGCGCCAACCCCGGATGACCTTGACGAACTGCTGGCCCTGGTTTGGAAAAAGCCCGCCTTCCTTCTGGCGCATCCTAAAGCCATTGCTGCCTTTGAACGAGAATGTACCTGGCGCGGCGTGCCTCCGGTCACCGCAAATCTCTTTGGCACACAGGTTATCACTTGGCGTGGCGTTCCAATTGTCCCATGTGACAAGCTTGAGATTAAGAGTCGTTATCAATCGAACCAATGGTTTGGCACCACCAGCATCCTGCTGTTGCGCGTAGGTGAGGCAGACCAGGGGGTCGTCGGGTTACATCAAACCGGCATTCCGGGCGAGATTATGCCGAGTCTTTCGGCACGCCTGATGGGGCTCGACAGTCTGGGAGTTGCATCATACCTCTTGACACTTTATTTCTCGTGCGCTGTGCTGACCGATGATGCACTCGCCGTTTTGGAGAACGTAGAGGTGGGATACTACCACGACTACGATAGTCGGCGGCCCAAGAGTTTTGAAAACGGTATGGGGATCTAAAAACAAAGGGGGCTGAATAGCTCGGGGGATCAGGTGAAGGGCGGCTTTGATTCAGAACCACCCAGAGAATCCGGTTTTTGTCCAGTGTCGACGGGAGCGAATGGTGCAGCAACTCACTTCGGAACAGGTCGTGGCAGCGGCAAGAAAGCTGTTTCATGAGGCCGGAGGTGTTCCGACAGAACCTTCGCAGCATGCAGACGTGGTCAGCGTACAGTTGCCAGCAATACCAACTGGGGTTGGCGACTTGAATCGCCCCTCATTCCCCCCCCCGTTGCCAATTTCAACTGGTGGGATACCACCAGTGCCGAGCGGCGTTGCCAGTTATGCCTCTGCGAGTCCTGCCCAGTTCCCACTGAAGCCCTTCGTATCAACCGGGGTGCCTTCACCACCAACAGCAGTGCCGTTCGCACTAGCAGGTTTGAAATTCCCGCCAGTCGGTCTCCAGTCGCTGCCTGCGGGAGTTCCATTTCCGACCACAGAGCCGCCATTTTCACCCATAGGACTGCACTCCCCAACTGCAGGAATCCCATTTCCCGTAGCAGGAGCGTCATCACAAGTCTCGCCGTCTGCGACAGCCGTGGTGCCTGCAATTGCGCATGCACAGCAATCCGAGTTTGCGCAACAAATAGGGCTAAATCCTTTTCTAAGCAGTGGCTTCGGTTTCATGGGTTCAAACGTTTCGCAGGCACCAGCTAAAGCAAGTGCCCAGCTAGAGCGTCACGTCCCGGTAGCACAATCGCAGCCTGCTACCGAGTTTGATGGTTTGAGAGGTTTCATCGCTCAAATCCGTGAGGCGGACTTTCGAAATGCCTCAATTCTTTGCCCGGAGCAGCATCGACCTCCATCGTTAGGTGCCACAACTTCACTACCTGAAACATCTCGGTTTCGGTCTCGGCCGCTTGACTTGGCTGAGATTCGACGGGATTTTCCTGCGTTACATCAGTCGGTCCATGGGCAGCCGCTGGTCTGGCTGGATAATGCTGCGACAACCCACAAACCCCAAGTCGTTATTGACGCGGTGTCTCGGTTTTATGAGCGGGATAACTCCAACATTCACCGTGCGGCACATACTCTGGCCGCTCGAGCGACCGATGGTTTCGAAGGGGCTCGCCGCAAAGTTCAGCATTTTTTTGGGGCGGGTTCTGCAGAAGAAATTGTCTTTGTGCGCGGTACCACCGAGGGGATCAACCTGGTGGCAAACACATATGGTCGCAAGCATCTGCAGGCGGGAGATGAGATTGTTCTGACGACGCTTGAACATCATGCGAACATTGTCCCGTGGCAACTGCTGGCACGCGAGAAAGGGCTCGTTTTGAGAGTGGTGCCGGTGAACGACCGCGGGGAGATTTTGATGGAGGCGTATCAAGCGCTTCTTGGGCCCCGTACCAAGATGGTCGCACTGACCCATGCATCGAATACGCTGGGAACAATTCTGCCTATCGCCGAAATGACCGCGATAGCTAAACGGCATGGGGCTGCCGTGTTGATTGATGGAGCTCAGACGGTAGCCCATCTTGCCGTCGACGTCCAAACCCTTGGTTGCGACTTTTTTGTTTTCTCTGGGCACAAGATATTTGGTCCGACCGGAATCGGCGTGGTCTATGGGACTGAGGCGGCCTGGGCCGACCTTCCTCCGTGGCAAGGGGGGGGGAACATGATTCAAGATGTGACGTTTGAGGAAACCCGTTACAACGACCCACCTGCTCGTTTCGAAGCCGGGACTCCGAACATCGCTGACGCAATCGGCCTCGGTGTGGCCCTCGACTATTTGCGTCAATTTGGACTCAGCCAGATCGCCGCATATGAGCACGAGTTGCTGCAGTATGCGACCGATCGCTTAGTCAGGATTCCGGGGTTGCGGCTGATAGGTACGGCAGCAGAAAAAGTTGGCGTGTTGTCGTTCGTTCTGAAGAATCAACGCCCCGAAGATGTCGGACGCCAGCTCGATCTGGCCGGCATCGCCGTACGGTCGGGACATCACTGCGCGCAACCATCGTTACGTCGATTCGGGCTCGAAGCGACTGTCCGGCCGTCGCTCTGTTTCTACAACACGCGTGAAGAAATTGATCGGCTCGCGGAAGCGGTTAAACGCATCGCCCGCTGATTGGGCTGCGGCTCCCCTCGACCTCTCCTGCTTAGACATGGATCGCGGTCGAATCTTTGTTTAGTGTCTGGAAAACGTGACCTGGTGCCGTTGCTACCCGGGCTGAATGGTCTAGCCGTTGCAATCGGCTTCCTCTTCGTGTCGTGCGGCCTGAAAGCCTGAATTCGAGGTGCATGGTTCTCCCAAGTAGAAGATTTGTCCGAGAAACTCGGGAACAATGCGACCCATTTGAGTTATTTGGTCCGGCCGGGATAATACGAGCTGCAAACGACGCCCAATAATGATTGGGAGCGTCCGCGGCTGCGAGAGTCGCGAGGTTGATTTTGTGCGGACGGGCTTGGCCTTGATCCCACTGTTGCTCCTGATAGGCCCGTCCCTTGTTCCACCCTGCAACGCTTGACGATGAAACACTTTTGGCGGAAACGTCGGTTAAGCGGCAGCGGCGAAGTGGGCCGGGCGGGCAGCATCGGAACAAGGTCGAAACGGCGATTTTCCTGACGCACGAGCCGACCGGAGTCTCTGCATCGGCATCGGAACGGCGTAGTCAGGAAGAGAACCGAAAAGTGGCCGTCCGCCGGTTGCGAATTTCACTGGCGGTGGAAGTTCGAACCGAGCAGCAGGCTGCGGAAGCCCCTTCGGAACTGTGGAGACAGCGGTGTGTCGAGGGGAGAATTGTGATCAACCATGATCACCGCGATTTTCCTAAATTACTGGCAGAGGGGCTCGATGTACTGGCCGTATCGGGATAGGACGTTTCGCAAGCCGCCCTTAAGCTGCAGACAACAGCCACCCAGCTCATCAAGCTGACAAAGCTCGAGCCGCGGGCGTTTGAGCTCCTTAACAATCGCCGAGCCGAGTTAGGGTTGCACAAGTTGCTGTAGGGTCCAGGTTGCTGCCACGAACGGGTATATGCCGAGATTGATTTTTGGGTTTCTGGGCCCCAAAGCTGTCGCCGTTGAGGGTCAGCGGGCAAACTTCGTCGAGGAAATCGAACCAGCTCGCCGAAACTAATGTCCATGAGGGTAAGGATTTGGGATTTTCTCAAAGGAAAGCATAGAGACTTGCCCCATGGAGGGTAAACGTTAAACTTCGAACGGCTGACATTTGCTGGCGGCGTAGCTCAGTTGGTTAGAGCAGCGGAATCATAATCCGCGTGTCGGGGGTTCAAATCCCTCCGCCGCTACCTTTTTGTTTTGAACCCCTTAAAAATAAGGGGTTTTTTCATTTCTAGGTGTCGTCCGTACACCGGTTTGCGCTGCATTTAGCGCTGCTAGACGCAGCGCTGGCAGCGCTTTTGGCAGCGCTTTTTCCAACGAACTTTCACCGTTGGCCGCTGAGGTCATATGTTCAGGCGTCACCTGTAGGTAATGTTGCATCGCAATGGCCTCGGTGTTGCCAAGCCAGTCGCAAATGACGTGAGTCGGGAACCTGTTTGCCAGATCAGTCTGGGCAGAACTGCGCAGGTTGTGGAACAATCGGGGCCAGCTTGCCACTCCAGCCCGCTTAAGGATTTGCAGGAAGTTCTGCTGCAACGTGTGGAACAAATATTCAGCTAATTCTGGTACACCCCGTCCGATAAATCTTTGACGACTTCTGCAACTCGTTTCAAAACCCTGTGGCGGAAAAGTCGGCGTCGTGACTTGAAGAGCGAAACTTTCGACCAACTGGGCGTTGAAGCAGCCACCAAAAAGCGACTGCCAAGTCTCTAGCAAAATTGGAGTCCACCGTTCTGCTTAGCCGTCGATTTTCGTTTTCACTCAGGTAATTCGCATCAGGTTACGAGTCAACGTCTTGAAGATTCAAGCTTGGGGCAAAATCGTTCGGATAGTGTCCCGAGTCAGCCGAAACGATTTCTACGGTGTAGCGAGGGGATGAAGATCGTCTGCCGCGAAGACCTGAAGAACTGCGCCCCGGCCGCGTGAGCTGATGCGGGGTGGCAGACAACAGCCAACGACCAGGAAAACACCATCGCGTTGTCGGTGGTTGATTCGCGTGTCCCCGACTTCCTCGAAGAGTTGGCGAATGGCAAAACGGTCCGGACGGCCATCGCCCAAGAAATCTGAGGACCTGTAGGTGAGCAAGGGGGACCAGACATCGTTGATTGCACGGTCGTTAGCACCCGGCAGATTCCAATAGCCCTCGGATGAACGGGGTTCGAAACAACGCTCATAGCGAGTTTTCTGCTCGATGGAATGCGTAGTGGCCGCTCTGTTTGGCTTTTTCCAGACCACTGGAGTGTGGGACCGCAACTGATTGAAGAACGGCTTCCTAAAGAGTTTCAACCGAAGATTCGCTAGACTCACGACGCGAACCTTGAATCTGGTTTCAATGTGGACAGGTCGCCCATTCCTGAAAAGAGTACGAAGTGAACTTTTCAGCGTTGTCGCTTCCGCGCCAAGACCCTCGGAGTCAATACCATGAAGATCATCGTCCGATTTTTCGTACCCGCACGGTCAATGGCCATCTGGTGCTTCGTTTTTGGGGTTGTGGCTCCGCTGCAAGCAGCAGAGTTCTCTCAACCCGATGCCAACAAGTTTCCTAACCTTTTCCTCTGGTCCGACACGTGCAACGTCTGGGTACTGCGCGATAGTGATGCAGCTCTGCTGGTAGGTTGCGGCGATGGCATCGTGCTCGACCATTTGGACGAAATCGGGGTGCGACAGGTTGACTGGATTCTGCTGACCGACCATCACCGTGAAAACCTGCAAGGTGCCCACCGATTCGATTCGTCGGCGACAAGTGTGGCTGCGCCGAAACACGAAGCACCTTTCCTAGAGACGCCGACCGAGTTTCGCAAATGGTCTCCAAAACTGGGAGACCCCTTTTCGGTGTATGGTGCCAGTTATGTGCGACCACCCCAAACACCCGTCAAGGTGCATCGCTGGCTTGCTGCCGACGACATCATTGACTGGCGCGGCCATCAGTTGAAATGCCTGGCAACGCCCGGGCATTCCCCGGGTGGAATGAGCTTCCTGTTGCGGCAAGGTGACGCATCGGTCGTGTTCAGCGGCGGCGTCATCCACGATGGTGCCCGCTTGACCAACTGGTTCGACAGCGAGTGGGACTATGGATTTGCCAAAGGGATTGACGCCCTCTCCGCCTCCGTCGGGATTCTTCAAGAGACGAAGCCACATCTAGTCTGTCCGTCCCAGGGACCGTTCATTTCGAACGCGGAAATGCAATTGGCGTCTTACCGGGCCAAGCTGACGGCTTTTCGTGCAGAGTATGTCCGGGGTTATCCAGTCGAAGGTTTAGCCAAGCGGGGCCGACATCCCGCTGTGACGCCTACCGCGGTTCCCACGCTTGTACAGGTGACTCCCCATCTCTACATGTTCGATGAAACGATGGCGGGGAAAAACTTTGCCATCATCATCTCCGATACGGGTCATGCGCTCGTCCTCGATTGTGGACTCTTTTCAGAACAGGCGCTGGAAAGTCTGATTGTTGAAATGCGCCGCTCGCTCGGCTTAAAGGAGATCGACGCGTGCTGGATTTCGCATATGCATGGGGATCATTTTACGCTTGCAACCGCCCTGCGAGAGCGAGGCGTTTCGCTATGGACCATGGATCGCATTGTTGACAAGTGCGAACATCCCGAGCGGTACGATTATCCCGCATTGATTACTTCATACGGCGAAGACTTAAGCGGCGTGAAAATCGACCGGATACTGCGCGATGGCGAAGTTATCGATTGGGAAGGCTATCAGCTGCATGTCAACTGGATGCCCGGCCAAACCGAGTTTGGAAATGGCTTGTGGTTGGACCTTGATGGCAAACGAATTGTGTTTACGGGGGACAATCTCTTCGGTAACCCTGCCGATCTTGCTCAAAATGGTCACGAGTGCGTTGTCGCTCGCAACAGCGCAATTCTCGAAGAAGGCTATCAGATCGCAGCCCAATACCTTCAGAAGCTGAAACCCGACATCATTATGGGCGCGCATTCCATTCTCATGACAGACCCGGCAGCGTTTGTTGATCGCTATCAGAGTTGGGCCAAGCGAATGGTTGAGATCTTTCAGGATTTACTTCCAGATACTGACTACGCATATCTCTACGATCCGTTTTGGGTTGCGGCCTATCCCTATCGCGTTGACCTGACGACCGAAGAGACTCAACTCGTGCAGGTCACTATCCGTAATTTTCGAGAGAAGCCTCAGTCTCACCGAGTCATGCTTCAGCTTCCACCAGGAATTTCGGCCGATCCAATTGTGCTCGAAGGGACTGTTCCGCCCAAAGAACGCCGGACTTACCCTGTGCAAATCAAAGTTCAAGACCGGGCAGCGCTGGCCGAAGGTATCCAGATTGTCCCGATGGACATCACGCTCGACGGCAAACGCTATGGTCAACTGTTCGACTTCATCTGTCTTGGGAAAGTTTCCGCCAAGTGACAATCACCGTTGCAACACTTTTCAATGATGGATGAGGGCGATAGCTCGAAGTCTCTCCTGGTATTGGATGACTGGGCCGACGAAGCGCTCAATTCAGACGGGAAGGAACTTACAACTTCTGCAGGCCTGCTATGCAGATGTTTCTTTCGAGATTGTGACCTTCGGAGTCCGTTCGAAGTCATAGTGTTTCGTTCGACCTGATACACCAAGTCGCGGAAGTCGGGTGTAGCCGGAGTATAGTAGGTTCATTTGAGGTAAACAGTCGTTGTTGCAGGTTGGGGCGGTCAACTTCGTTGTTCCGCATTAAGACAATTGGCCGCATGACCTTGTCATGCGGCTTGATCTTGCCAATTCTTGTTGACTTCACTTCCGGCCGGCCATAGAATATGAACGATCATAATATGTTGGTTTAGAATTGGAACGATCGCAGAGACTCGGGCCCGCTGGATTATGTTGCACCGGCAACGTGAATCAGGAGTGATACATTTTGCCGCCGGGTAAAGGGTTTTGGCCATGCGTCACATTGACTGGTTTCTGCTCGCAGAGTTAATGATCGCCGAGGCGATTTCACAGGTTCTAGAGCAGTTGCATGGCCGGCGTAAGGCAACGACGCGACGACGATCAACGGGCGCACATTCGCCGCAGACGCTTGAACAGCGTTTATTGATGACAGGAAGCGTCCCCGGATCGGGTGTGAATCTGGCACTGACTGGAACAGCGTATCGCTGGTCGGGGCTGACAGCAGCAGATTCCAATTCGAATCGGGCTTTAGCCACGGGTTTAAACGATGGGGATCAGGGCGCTGATGTACCGCTGAATGGCGGACCGGATGATTTCTTCAATGCTTTTCAGGCTGCAGGAGTCATCTGGGGATCGAGCCAGTCAATTGCTGAAGTCAACTTCACAAACGGAAGCTTTGATGCGGTCAACTATGACGGTGTTTTCGATGCCAATCTCCAGGTTCAGACGACTCAGGATGGATTGACCTGGCAGGCCGTCGGTGGCTGGTCGCTTTCGCCTGTATATCCCTACAATCTCGCGACCGCAGCGGGCGTTACCTATACATTTTCGGGTCCAGCAGTCGCTGCAATGGGAGTGCGGATTACCGGGCAGGTCCATACATCAAATGTAGGTGACAATTCGTGGTCGGCTAACGTTACTGAAGTTCAAGCGTTTCAAGCGGCTTCGACGGCTTTAGCTCCCCCGACTGGTCTGTTTTATCAATCGCTCTCCAGCAGTTCGATTACGCTGGGCTGGCAGGCATCGACGGGAAGTGTAGATCGCTATGCGATCTACCGTAACGGTGCGCTGGTTGGGACATCAACATCGACGAGCTTTACCGATACCAATTTGACGGCTAATACGCAGTATTCATATACCATTCGTGCGGTCGATGCAGCCCAGCAAGAGTCGGCCGCAAGTGCGATTTTCGAACCCTACACGCTTGGACTTACTGGGGCAACTGCGGCGCTGGTGGGGACCGGGAATACCGATAACGCCACTCAGCAATTAGTGCGCACATCGGGAAACATCCTGTACGTCGTGGCCCCGAGCGGCAGCAGCTATCCCAATAGCCCGGGAGCAGTTCTGCAGGTTTGGCGTGCCACTTCTGCAGGAACTCCCACTGGGTATACGCTTCAGGACGGGGCTAATTCGCCTGGTGGCACGGTCAACACCAGTTCGATTGCGATTGACGGTAATGATGTCATTCACATCATCTGGCACGATGGAACCGGAAACGTCAGCTACGCCCAGTTTAACACCATTACAAACTTGTGGGGGCCAGTCACGGTTCTGGAAAACGGTGGAAATGCCAGTATTCAGCAAGGGGAGCAGGGGGTCAATATCGCCGTTGATGCGAATGGCAGGGTCCATGCAGTTTGGCAGTTTATTGAAGCGGGTGTGTTCCACTTGCACTATGCCAATACAATTGGTGGAAGCTGGAGTCTCCCTATGGCAATTGATGTCGGGACGACTGTCGGGGCGTGGCATCCGGCTGTTGGCTTTGCTCCTAATGGCGACTTTTTGGTTGCCTGGTTGGATGGGAATTACAACTATAGCCCCGGGACAGTAAAAACCCGCCTGCGAACGGCTGCCGGAATTTGGCAAGCAACATTAACAATTCCTGATACCGCAACTGTGGGTATCGATAATGGTCCTTCGCTGATTATCGGGGCAGACGGAACCCAGAGTGTTACCTTCGTAGATGCCCAGAACATCATTCGGTACTGGTACAATAATGGTTCGGGCTGGCAAGGGGATCAACAACCGACACCCCAAGTGACGCACAACCCCGGATTGTTGCCTGACGGAAATGGCGGGTTCTACATTATTGGTCACGCAACACCGGTTGACGGGTTCAGAAATCAGGGATACGGCAAATTCTTTTTCCGCCGAAATCCTGGCTCGACCGACTGGGGCAACTATCAGCCATTCCTGAACGGACTGATTGATGATGCATCGAGCTCGAGGTGGGCCCAATTCTTTCACTACTTCCCTCGCACGGTTGATTTCACGTACTGGACGACTTCAACACCTGTTGGAGATCAGGATTATACGATTCATACTGCGACCATCGTCGCAGCTGCCCCACCAGTCGTGAGAGTGTCCAGTGGTGGGGCGGTGATTTCCAATGGGGGAAACTCCAGCTTGGGTTCGGTAGTGCTGGGCCGGCCTGTTCCGGTGCGATCGTTTGAAATTCAGAATACGGGCACTGGAGATCTGGTGCTTCAAACTGCCGCTGTGACGGCTAACTCTGGCTTCACGATCGTCAACAACTTTACCGCTGGCCAGGTTATTGCTCCTGGTGACAGCGCAGTCTTGACGATTGCGTTAACTGCAACAACACCCGGAACTAGGAACGCGACGTTGTCGTTTAGGACTAACGACCCGAGCGTGGGATCTTACAGTATTTCTTTGGCGGCAAATATCAATGTTCCACCAGCAGTAACAGTGATAGATGATGGAGACCCTGGTTTCAGCGTGACGGGTAACTGGGCTGCTTTAACGAGCGGTTTCGGGAATGATCGGCGTCTGGCGTCAGCCGGAGCAGGAACCGCTGTGGCTAATTGGAACTTTGTTGACCTTTTGGCGGGTGAGTACCGCATCTCGGCCACCTGGCCGATTCCTGCCGCTAATCGTGCGAACGATGCGCTGTTTACCGCCCGCGCGGCTCCCGCAGCAGCCACACTTCTCAGTACGTCGGTTAACCAGCGAGTAAACCCGGTTGGTATCACCGAGAATGGTGCGGTGTGGCAGTCGCTTGGCAACGTCACGATTTCGGGCAGCACTCTGTTGGTTAGCCTCGCGAACGCGCTTTCCGGACTTGTCACGGCCGATGCAGTTCGAATTGAGCGGGTCTCAACGGCTAATCCTCAGCCACTGCTGGGAAATGTTCAGGATGATGGTGATGCGGGCTTTGCTCTCGGTGGAACATGGCTAACCGAGAAT
>JAIXVG010000372.1 GCA_027483145.1 Planctomyces sp. | reverse complement strand
GTGTCCAGTGCACGCAATGTCACAATCACCCATTCAACGATACGAAGCAGGCGACGTTCTGGGAGATTAACAGCTTTTTTAAGCAGACAATGGCCGAGCCATGCTATCGACCAAATCCCAAGACCGGTGCTCCCGAGCGAAATGGGACATTCCTGACCAGTCAGCCAGCCGATGGGGCAACCTATTACGAGACGCGAACCGGGCTGGTGATGGCTGCGTTCCCCCGGTTTAACGGGCATGAAGTGGAAGAGGCAGGAGAGTCGAACCGCCGGGACGTCTTGGCGAAGCTGCTGACGTCACCCGATGACCCCCAGTTTGCTGCGGCATTTATCAACAGGTTGTGGAGCCACTTTTTTGGGGTGGGTTTTACATCTCCTGTGGATGATATGGGGCCACACAATCCGCCAAGTCATCCAGAACTACTGGCAGAGCTTTCGCAGATGTTCATCGAAAGTGGATATGACGTGCGGCGGCTTGTCCGTGAGATTTGTTTGTCGGACGTCTATCAGCTTGAGAGTCTTCCGAGCGAATCGAACTCGCAGGATGATCCAAGTTTGGGGATTCCGCCACTGTTCAGCAGGATGTACGTGAAGACGCTATCAGCCGAGCAGATGTATAACTCGCTGCTGGTCGCCACGCGGCCCCGATTGGGTGGCGATGACTGGCAAAAGGCAGAGCATGAACGGCAAGCGTGGTTATCCGACTATGTGGTGACGATGCAAAACGACGAGAACGATGAGGCCAATACGTTTGACGGGTCGATTGGCCAGGCCCTGTCGCTGATGAACGGTCCCCTGGTTTCCGCGGCGGTCAGTGTTGCCCCCGGGACAAGGCTGTCTGAAGTGCTCAGCAGCACCCCAAGCGAGACGGAGCGAATCCGACAGTTGTGTCTGGCGACGCTTGGTCGATACCCAAGCGAGTCTGAGCTGATCGGCATGTGCCGGGTGGTTAAGCCGGGGAAGGACAAGACCGGAGCGAGTGCCGCGGAAGGGTATCAAGACCTGTTGTGGGCGCTCTTGAACGCAAATGAGTTTGCGCTCAATCGTTAGGTTGAACTCGCTCGAAACTTGGGGCACTTGAACGCCCCTTGTTTCGCATGTTTGCCGCCACCGAGATTTGTTGGAGATGGACTTTCCCACGTTTTGTGTGAATTGGGTCAAGTCTCGATGAAATGCGGTAATTCTGGGTGTCATGCAGCCTAACGAGTATTGCGACCCTACTTGAACGGGGTCTCCTTCAGCGAATCCTTGAAGTTCCTGTCGGCTCGGTTGTGATGGCTGGCAATTTGCTGAAGCCCTGAACGACGTGACTCGTTTTCGGTCACTTTTCTTGGCGAGAATGTTCCCGGCAAAAGGGCGCTAGATGATAGCGCAGAATTCATTTGGAGTGGCGTTGATCATGATCGCCGGTTTGCTGACGGCCAGAATTGAGGGGTGCTCAGGTCCGTTTCAACCGATTCTCGAAGCGATTTCTGAGGGGCTGAATCGTAGCCCGGAGCTTCGATTGCTGGCGTTTCTCGGCAAGAAAGCTGGCCGAGAACCCTTAATAATCGAAGAGACGCCGAAGCAGCAGCTCGACGATTGGGCGGCCGGAATTCACGGCATTTCTAAAGATGAGCGACAGAAGCTTCAAGTGGACTGCATTGTCTCCTCGATCACGCTGACAGGCCCGATAGCCAATCGGGAGGGATACGAGAGGCGGGATCATCGTATCGAAGTCCAGACCAAGCCGTCGCACGGGTGTCAGTCGTTCGATACTCTGATGTACTGGGCTATTGTCCAATCCGATGCCGACGAATCCGAAGCATTTATCGACTGTCAATCAGTCGTTTCGGAAGGAAGTACTTGTCGACTTGTGAAATCGAGCTTGCGAGCGAGGTATGACGGCGAAACATGGATTGAGGTTGATGACGACAAATCCCTCAAGACTAATGAGCCTCAAGACAAATGAGTTGGTTCAGAATATCGTGAATGAGGGTCAATATTACCCCGACTTGGCCAACCCGAAGTGGTTCCGGAACCCTCTGGTGGATAACTCGGCACCGTGATTCGCCAAGCGAAACCTGCCACCAATCGAGTTTTTGAAATGGTCACTACAAGTCGGAGTCGATGCCATTCGAACCTGAGCAGGATTGAGAATCAGCAAGATGCCGTGCGGCACCGATCCGGGTTGTGGTCTGTGCTCTGCGATACTCTAGTGGGCGAATTGGCATGTACTTCTGAAAGGCCCGGTTGAAGGCGCTCTGATCGTAGAATCCGACATGGCTGGCAATCTGCTGCAATTGCAATTCAGATTCTCGCAGCAAGCGGCACGCCTCCATTACGCGGCAGCGGACGATGTACTCGGACAATGTGAGTCCCGTCGATGCAGAGAACTGGCGCTGCAGTTGTCGAACTGACAGTCCGACAATCTCGGCGATGTCGTTCAGTCGCAACGGCTCGGAGAGATTTTGCTTGATGTGCTTAGCTGCTGTTTGCGCCGCAGAGGAGCCGATCGGCACTTGGCCCAGCCCATGATGGGGTGAGATTATAGCGATCAGGCCGCAAACCTCTCCGCGACGATTTCGAAGGGGCACCTTATTGACGACGAACCAGTCGGGCAACCCCGCCTCGTTGAAGGAGATCTCCGCTTTGGCGAGAAGCGACTGCCCCGACTCAAGTACTGTCTTGTCATCACGCCAATAGACCTCGGCCAGAGCTGGAGGGTTGATGTCGCGGTCATGCAAGCCGAGCATTTCATCGGTTGTTGTGAACCCGTGACGGGCGGGTACGTTTTCGGAGACCCAGACAAACCGGCCCAACTTGTCCTTGATCACCGTGCGAACGCCCGGCAGATGGTTTAGTGCAAGATGGCACCCCGAAGTTGGTTCCAGACTTGCAAAGAAGTTGTCACTCCAAAGAGATGCTCGATCATCGGATGTCTTCGTACGTATCATCGTCATGTCGTAATAGTACAAAAACAGGTCGCCGAAAGCCAAGACATAACCCGCCGTCGATGCGTAGAATAGTTGGTATGAAAAGAATTCTGTTTACTATTGCGCTGGGTGTCATCCTGACCGGTCGCGTTGCTGCAGCCGACGTCGATGATGCAGAATTTTTTGAGGCGAAGATACGTCCATTGCTGGTAGAGCGGTGTTATGCCTGCCACAGCGGCGCGAAGAAGCAGGAAGGTGGGCTGAGTCTGGATAGTCGCAGTGGATGGCAGAAGGGGGGTGACTCTGGACCGGCGCTGGTGAGCACTCATCCCGAGAAGAGCCTGTTGATGCTGCGGGTTCGCGAAAAAGATCGGGACGCAGTGATGCCGCCCAATGGGGCTGGCAAACCGCTCACTTCGCAGCAGATCGCCGATCTGGATGAGTGGATCAAGCGTGGGGCGTACGATCCTCGTGACGATGCGTCACTGGGGACCAGGGTGGCAGCCGATTGGGAAACAGAGTATCGCAATCGTTTGAACTGGTGGAGCTTGAAGCCCGTACTGAGGGTGGCTGCTCCTGAGGTTGCCGATTCTGAATGGTCTCAATCTTCGGTTGATCGATTTCTGCGGCTCTCGATGCGCCAGCGCGACGTAGAACCAGCACCCGCTGCAGATCCTCTCACACTCCTGCGGCGGGCAAGTCTTGTACTGACCGGCTTGCCCCCCTCATTGCAGCAAGTCGCTGAGTTTCAGGGGAGCTTGTCAACGGATGGTGATCGGGCATACGAAAAGCTGATCGATCGTCTGTTGAACTCGCCGCAGTTTGGTGAGCGCTTTGCACGACACTGGCTGGATGTTGTCCGCTTTAGTGAAACTCATGGCAACGAATGGAACTATGATGCAGCGTATGCCTGGCGTTATCGTGACTACGTGATCCGAGCATTCAACACCGATGTTCCGTACGATCGATTTGTGCGCGAGCAGCTTGCGGGTGATTTGCTATCGACTCCACGCCGGAGCGAAGGCATCCCCTATAATGAGTCACCACTGGGTACTGCGTTTTACCGATTTGGTGAAGTGAATCACGACAGCTGTACGCAGTTCCCGGTGATTGGCTACGACATATTGGACAATCAGCTTGATACGCTGACTAAGGCCTTTCAGGCCACAACGGCGGCGTGTGCCCGCTGCCACGATCATAAGCTCGATGCGATCTCTCAGAAAGATTACTACTCGCTATTGGCGGTGCTTCGCAGTTCCCGTCCGATCATGCGGACGCTCGATGCTCCAGACCTGCATCAACACGTCATCGCGAGTCTCCAGGATTTGAAACGCGAACTCCGCAACGAACTCGTTTCTCTATGGAGTAGCGAGGCTCATGCCATCTCTCCCGCGCGGCTTGACTCTCTGCTGAATGCTGCCAAGGATCAATCGCTACCTCCCGAGAATCCGCTGCACCCCTGGAGCATTGTTCGTAAGGCAGACAACATTGCAGAGACCTGGAGCCAGTTTGGCTCAAACCTGTCGGGCGAGTCGGCTGCGAGAGGGGAGTTTAATCGGACTCACTTCACGACGCTGGCAGACTTTCGGGAGGAGATTCCTGCAGGCTGGCTGATTGATGGGCACGGTTTGCGGCAGGGAGTCGTGAAGCGGGGAGATTTCCTGCCAGCCACTGAAGGGGACGCGGCAATCAAGAGTGTGCTTCCGGCAGGTCTGATGACCTATGCAGTGTCTGATCGCCTCAACGGAGCGCTGCGCTCGCCCAAACTTCGAAGATCGCATAGCAAGATCAGCTTCGAGGTCCAGGGAGGGCGATTCAGTCTGGCGAGGCTGGTCTTTAACAACTGTCAATTTAACTACGACCGACAGCACTCAATTCATCACGATGCCTGGTCGTGGATCACGATCGACTGGCCCGATCAGACCGACCAGTTGAACCCTTATGTCGAGCTGCTGACGTTCTGGGATAACCCTAAGTTTCCTGATCCTTTGGGAACGCTGGGCAAAGATGTTGAGGTGCAGCGAGAACCGTTTGATGTCCATTCGCGGAATCCACGCTCCTGGTGGGGAGTTCGCCAGATCGTACTGCATAATGTGGGCGAACTCCCAAAGGCTACCCTTTCGCACCTCGATCGGCTGTTGGCGGGAGAAACTCCCGAGTCGACCGATAGCGTTGCTGGCCGATATGCATACATCGCCCACGAGGTCATTGAGCGTTTTGGAACAGACAAGGCGACCGACGACGACATCGTCTGGCTCGATTGGCTGATTCGTTCGGGATTACTTTCGAATCGATCGCAGGCGTCGCCTCGACTGTCCGAGTTGCTCGCCCGCTACCGCGAAGTTGAGTCGACATTGCCACCCGCAAATACGTTTCCTGGCATGGCAGATGAGAGCGAGCCGGTGTCACAACCAGTCTTCGCCCGCGGAGATTTGCAAAAGCCCCGAGATGCGGTCGAGCGGGGCTACCTGAAGATGCTGACACCCGACGGGATGGCAGTTTCAACAGCCAGCAGCGGCCGTCGTGAACTAGCCGAGGTGATTGCCAGTTCGTCGAACCCACTTACGGCTCGCGTCATGGTAAACCGAGTCTGGCTGTGGCTCTTTGGTCGAGGTCTGGTCGGAACGCCGGATGACTTTGGTCATTTGGGTGAGTTGCCTTCCCACCCGGAATTGCTGGATTATCTGGCTGATCGATTTGTAGCGGAAGGCTGGTCGGTCAAGAAGTTGATTCGCGAGTTGGTCATGACTCGGGCATTTCGGTCGAGCGGTCGCCCGACGGAGAGTGCATTGCGTCTCGATCCGCAGAATCTGACATGCTCGCACTTTACGTCGCGATGGGGTGAGGCGGAGGTCGTTCGTGATAGCCTGCTCGCCGTCTCCGGCCAGCTTGACTTGAAGCAGTATGGGCCCAGTGTTCATCCCTATCGTTCGACCGCTGATAACGAAAAACGGTTGTTCGCTGGTCCTTTGGATGGTGACGGGCGCCGGAGCATCTACATCAAGTTTCAGTTGATGGAGCAACCTGCCTTTCTGCGGGCGTTCAACCTTCCGGGTGGTAAGGTATCTGAAGGGCGACGCGGATCGTCCCACACCGTTGAGCAAAGTCTGGCAATGCTGAACGATCCGCTGGTCCTGGCGCTTTCTGACCGCTGGGCGGGTGATTTGCTGAGGGATGGAGCTTTATCGGTCGAGGCCCGCGTGAGATCGATGTTCGTTCGGTCGTTGTCACGTGAGCCGTCAATGACCGAAGTCAGCCGATTTCAGGCAGCGATTCAAGAGTATCGCCAGGCAAGAGGCATATCCCCGGAAGAGTTGCTGACTTCGCACGATGTCTGGCGTGAAGTTGCTCACACACTCTTTAATCTCCAGGAGTTCCGCTTTATCCCATGACTCACACTCCGAAGTATTTCAGTGATGGGCGGTGTTCTGGCGGTTGGCCACGAACATTCAGTCGCCGTGCGATGCTGGCCGCATCTGCGACTGGATTCGGCTCGCTGGCGATGTCGGCCCTGCTATCAAAGACCGAAGCGGCTTCGCGGTTGCCCCATACCGAGGGGAAGGCCCGCAGTGTGATCTTTTTGTTCATGGACGGCGGTGTATCGCACGTCGACACATTCGATCCCAAGCCCGAACTGGAAAAGCATGCAGGAGAGACTTGGTCGGGAGATGCTGCGCGGAAGTGGCAGCCCAGTCCATGGAAGTTTGCTCGCCATGGCGAATGCGGCGCATTGGTGAGCGAACTGTTTCCCAATATTGCCAGTTGTGTCGATGATCTAGCGATCATCCGCTCAATGAAGGCTGACCTGCCGATCCATTCAACAGGGGTCCTTTTTCTGCATACGGGCCATAACCTTGCGGGGCGCCCTAGTCTGGGCTCGTGGATGTCGTATGGCCTGGGCTCCGAGAATGAGAACCTGCCGGGTTATGCGGTGCTGACCTTCGGGCATGTCCCGGTGGGAGGACTCGAAGCGTTTGGTAGCGGGTTCCTCCCCTCTGCCTATGGAGCCACGTTGCTACGGGCCGATGGGCCACCGATTGAAAACCTTCAATTGGTAGGTAGTCTGCACGATCAGCAGACGAGACTGTCGGTACTAAAAGAGCAGGATCAGGAATTCTCGGCTCGCCTGGGACGGAACGACGCCATCGAGGGAGCGATCCGCAACTATGAATTAGCAGCCCGGATGCAGTTGCAGGTTCCGGATGTGCTCGACGATTCTCGCGAGACCCAATCGATTCGTGAGCTGTATGGACTGGACGATCCAGATGCCAACACCCGACTCTATGCTCGGCAGTGTTTGCGCGCTCGCAGGCTGGTGGAAGCGGGAGTACGGTTTGTGCAGGTCAATTGTCCATATGGACAATCAAACGGGACTTGGGACCAGCACGGCAACCTAAAGGAAGGTCACGAGCGAAATGCCCGACAAACCGATCGAGCGGTGGCTGCACTAATCAAGGACCTTAAGCAGCGTGGCCTGCTGGACAGCACTCTGATTTTGTGGGCCGGAGAGTTTGGGCGAACTCCCCACGCCCCGGGATCTGATGGTCGGGATCACCACCCCGAAGGTTTCACGGTGTTTCTCGCAGGTGGCGGAGTTCGGGGAGGAACGGTCTATGGAGCGACCGATGAGTTTGGCGTTCACGCAGTGGAGAATATCTGCACCATGCACGATCTCCACGCGACAGTGCTGCATCTGTGCGGGCTAGACCATGAACGGTTGACCTACCGCTACGCCGGTCGAGACTTCCGACTGACCGATGTGCACGGCCACGTCGTGAGTGGAATCCTGAGGTAACGAAACGATCACTCCAATCAACAATCGATTCGGCAGTGCTGTCTCGTGACGACGAAAGTTTAGTGATATTCGGGTCTCGATGGTCTGCCCCGTCTCATTCGTTCTGCTGGCAGCAGCAATCGTCGACAAGCTGATATCTCGCTTCCCTCGACTGCGATTGGTTAGAAGCCATTTCAAAACCGGGTCAGCAGGTTTCATTCGGCAGATTAGGTTCCCTCTTTTTTTTAAAAAGGATTTCGGAACAACCTTTAGAACCTAACCGGCAACCCATTGATGCGTCCGTCTGTGGTCTGGAATCGACCTGTTCTCGAACAGACACTACCGGGTACAAGGATAAGGTACTTAGTCTGGAAATGCATCGATTCTGTCGAGCAGTTTCTGATACCGAGGGACCAAGCATCACAAGGCTTAAAGAAAGTACGCCCGGCAGGATTCGAACCTGCGACCGACGGATTAGAAATCTCTCGCAACATGCAGGTTTCTACTGGGAAAACAGGCATTTCCCAAGTCGTTGGCCCCTCCACTGGCCCACGGTCGTTAAACGGTCAGAAAACGTCCTCTGTCGAAGGCGAGTTTCTGGCGGCCGATGATGATCAGGATTTGTCACGGGTCATCAACGCTTGGCACTCACTGGCAGAGCCCATCAGGCGCGCGATCCTTGCGTTGATCGGAGTCGCGAGTAACTGATCTTGGTCGATCATGCTGGACTGACCAGAGAATCTCAGGGAGAAGAACGCTGCCCCTGGCGAGGTCCAACGATCATTCCGGCGTTCATTGCCACGGCCCGGACGGGCGCCAGATCAACGCGAACCCCTTGCCTGTCGTGAGTGACGCTGCCAGTGGCCCCAAGAAATCCCCGAGGGCCTCGACAACGACGTGGATGTCAGCGGGCGCGATCTCCAATCGCGACTTTCGCACGAATCCCTTCCACTGCGTCTGTTTGATCGGATCGTTCGCGAAGGCGGCGGTCAGCGCGATCGGCACTGCACTCATCGCGGTTCTACGATTCTCGAACGTCCGTGTGATCGCTTCAGACAACAAACGGCCGTCGAATTCAAACTGCCGCGACAAGAGCCACAGATCGAAGAAGTCCTTCAGACGGCTGTTGAGTTGCCCGAGCTTGACCATTGCCTCGAACTTCTCGGCGACCACGGTCTCCTTCGGATACGCGCGGAGGCGGGGCTGGGCGTGGTCCAATATGGTCGGGTAGTCGGCGAACGCGGCATCGGGCACGACCGTGTCACCAAACCCGATGTCGATCTGCATGGGAACACGGGCATTTTCCAGGGATACCTGAAAGGTGACTCGCACGCCCGAGTAGTCTGCGTCTTCTTTGATGGCTTGCCCTGCCAAGCTCTCGACGGCAAACACCAATCCATCCGGCTCGACCGCGAGCTGACAGACATCGCGGAAGACTGGAACGAGGGCATCCACGCTGTTGTTGAGTCGGCCCAGCAGGTCAATGTCGCGTGTCGGACGGGAGGATGGCGCTCCCCACAGGTTGAACAGGAGCGCTCCTTTAAGGATGAACCGCTCGGCGTGGGGCGACTGCGACAGACGGTAGAGGAAACGCTCCATCGCGAAGTATTGCAGCACTTCCTGAAACGGACGCCCCGAGGCTTTGGCGGAATTCATCAGCCGCTGGCGGACTGAGGCTGCGACGTTCTTGAGGGGCCGCTCGGTCACAGCACTGCCTCCAGATAAGGCCGGATGACGCGCTTCACGCGACAGATTTCCGCGTAATGAAGGAGCGACTCGACATTGACGCGGCCCTGGAGGCGGTATGACTTGAGAGCTTCCAGCACGGTGTCGAGGCCGATTCGATTCCGGTGTTTGAAGCAGTCTGCCAGTGTCTTCTCGCGGCTGTAGATGCGAACGGGGACTCCGTCGACCGAGTGCGTTTCGATCCCTTCAGAATAGGCGGGGCCGCTGAACCAGAAATGCCGCACCGGCGGATAGGACAGCCGAGGCGGTTCCGCCCCTCGGGGAATGGCGACGCAGATTTCGTGGGGGATCTGGGTGGTGAGTTCGTGCCAGGCGAGGGCCGAGATCAGGCAGAGCACGCCGTTGGGAATCTTGAGAGCGACGGTGACCAGGTCCGGATTGCCAAGCGACGGAGCGTCTGCGAGTCGGTACAGCCCCCGACTGAGCAGTTCGATCCGACCGGAATCGCGGAGAGCGTACAGAGTCCGGGGATGGATACCGGCTTCCAGAGCCTCGCGAGTGCGGAGTATCCCCCCGTGGGCGCGGAAATGATCCAGCGCCGCTGTGATCGTGCGGGGTTCTTCGGGTGGGGGCTCGACACTCATGCGGATAAATATACCAGCACAACACCACGCATGCCAGTTTTTCTATCCAGACGGGACTGGATTGCAAGACAGCCCAGACGGATCGGCCTTGGCTTCCAAATGCCACGATGTACGGAACCGGCAAAGCCACGCGCTAAAACCGCTACAGCCGGACCGGAGATCGTGAGGGCCAACTCCCCGTGGGGCAGGCTGGGATTCTCAGGGGCGGCCAGCGGGGTGCAAAAATGAGATCGGCACGCATTTTCCCGCGTTTGACTGAGTCTACCACGATGAAGAACCTGTTTTAGCCTCTGTTGTTGCTGATCGCCGGAGCGTCCAGAAAGTGCTGGCCCGTCTGGTCCGCTACCTCAAGGTCGAGAACGAAATTGATCTGGAAGATCACTTGATGCCGCAAGCTCGGAGTGATCGTGAGTCGACAGAGAAATGATCGCGTCCATACGAGCACTCTGCTGGAATCCGACGCTCCTGAGTTGGTTCGTTCTACTTTTTAGGATTTGTTCTGGAACTGTGGGCTTCTCTTCGTGAGGCGGAGTCGGTCGTCTTCCTGCTCATGGTGTGTGTCAAACACAACCAGTGATCGGTGATCGTGCGAGAAGACGATAAAAAGCCGACTGTTGTTCGTAGGCTAGTCGGGCAAACAGATCCATGACGTGACGCCCACTTTGACCGCCAGTGAGTCGATCTTGGTGCCCGACTGAACCGAGGCCATCACCACACTCCGTTGGGACCGGGAAATTGCTGGATTCCAAAACTGGAACCGGGTCAGGTTGTGGAACAAGTCCACCGTGTTGACCCGGTTCGCTGACTGATGAAGTGCAATACGCCGACATGTCCGAACAGGAACGCCAAATGTCGTCGCCGCACTGCTCAGTTCCCTCTACGTAGTGTCATCGGTCCAGGTCGAAGCGATCAAGATTCATCACTTTGGTCCAGGCAGACACAAAATCTCTGACGAACTTCTGCTGAGAGTCGTCGCTGGCGTAGACTTCGGCAATCGCTCGCAGTTGCGAGTTCGAACCGAAGACAAGATCGACACGAGACGCCGTCCACTTCAACTTGTCGGATCGTCGATCTCGACCCTCGAAGAAGTGGTCGCAGACAGTGGACTTCTTCCATTCTGTTCCCATGTCGAGCAGATTGACGAAAAAGTCATTTGTCAGAGTACCGGGACGTGTCGTGAAGACGCCCAGTTCAGCCATCGGACCATCGCCGGAATTGACGTTCAACACACGGAGGCCACCGATCAGTACGGTCATTTCAGGTGCGGACAGGGTCAACAACTGAGCGCGATCCACCAGTAGCTCCTCAGCGGGTCGGTCGATCTCCCTCGCAACGTAGTTGCGAAAGCCGTCTGACTTCGGCTCCAGGAAGGACATCGATTGCACATCGGTCATGTCCTGAGTTGCGTCGGTACGGCCTGGTGAGAACGGTACGATGACCTCATGACCAGCTGTCTTCGCCGCCTGTTCGATTGCCGCGCAACCGCCCAGCACGATCAGGTCCGCGAGCGAGACTTTCTTCCCGCCCTTTTGGGATGAATTGAACTCCTGCTGGATCTTCTCCAACAAGGGGAGAACCTTGGCCAGCTTGGCTGGCTGATTGACTTCCCAATCTTTCTGCGGAGCCAAGCGGATGCGGGCTCCATTCGCCCCGCCGCGTTTATCGCTGCCACGGAACGTGGACGCCGAGGCCCAAGCGGTTGAGATGAGTTCAGATTGTGTCAAACCGGAGGCCAACACTCTGGTCTTGAGAGTTGCGATATCCACGTCATCGATCAACTCATGGTCGACCTTCGGTACTGGATCTTGCCACAACTGAGGTTCGGGAACCTCCGGGCCGATCAACCGCGAATAGGGTCCCATGTCACGGTGCGTGAGCTTGTACCAGGCTTTGGCAAATGCCAACCGGAATTCTTCTGGGTTCTCATGAAACCGTCTGGAAATCTTGTTGTACGCCGGGTCCATACGCAGCGCAAGGTCCGTGGTAAACATCATCGGTGCGTGCGATTTCTTGGGATCGTGAGCGTCTGGAACAGTTCCATCCGCCGTCGGGTCTGTCGGCTTCCACTGCCAGGCGCCAGCGGGACTCTTCACCAAATCCCAGTCGTATCCAAAAAGGTTGTCAAAATAGCCGCTAGACCACTGGGTGGGGGTGTTCGACCACGCTCCTTCGAGGCCACTTGTGATCGTGTCTCCTGCGTTTCCCTTGCCAAACTTGTTCTTCCAACCAAGTCCCTGCTCTTCGAGGCTCGCCCCTTCTGGAGCGGGACCAACATTGTCGGCGCTGGCTGCACCGTGGGCCTTGCCGAACGTATGACCGCCTGCGATGAGCGCCACAGTCTCTTCATCGTTCATGGCCATGCGAGCGAAGGTTTCGCGAATGTCCTTGGCAGCTTCCAGCGCGCTCGGCTTTCCGTTGGGGCCTTCCGGGTTCACGTAGATCAACCCCATCTGCACAGCGGCCAGAGGGTTTTCGAGTTGGCGATCGCCGCTGTAGCGTTTGTCACCCAGCCATTCGCTTTCCGGCCCCCAATAGATGTCCTCCTGAGGTTCCCAGACATCGGCGCGACCGCCAGCAAATCCAAAGGTCTTGAAGCCCATCGATTCGAGGGAGACATTTCCAGCCAGGACCATCAGGTCCGCCCAGGAAATGCGATTCCCGTATTTCTGCTTGATTGGCCACAACAGCCGTCGGGCCTTGTCCAGATTTGCGTTGTCCGGCCAACTATTGAGCGGAGCAAATCGCTGGGTGCCATAGCCAGCTCCGCCACGACCATCGCTGACTCGGTAGGTTCCGGCACTGTGCCAGGCCATGCGAATGAACAGCGGTCCATAGTGACCGTAGTCGGCAGGCCACCAGTCCTGCGACGTGGTCATCAGTTCGCGCAGATCCTGCTTCACCGCTGCCAAATCGAGCTTTTGAAATTCCGCGGCGTAGTTGAAGTCTCCCCCCAACGGGTTTCCCGTCGGAGAATTCTGATGGAGGATTCTCAGATTCAACTGATTGGGCCACCAGTCGGCGTTCGACAGGGCTCCGGCCGCCGTGTGTCGTCCGGAAGCGGGACTGACATGGCCCATCACAGGGCACTTGCCATTTGTTTCCACTTTGACCTCTCCTGTTGCAGGATGTGACTGTTCAGTTTTCAGCGGGTCTTCCTTGGTTGTTCTGCGACTCTGCGCTGTCAACCAGTTCGGTGCCAGGACAACTCCCGCCACCACAAGCGATGCAGCCGCCAGGCCACACGATAAAGATCGCCATGTCATGGATCAGTTCCTTTCGAGCAATTTGGTGATCCGTTCAGACTTTCGACGCTGGCTGGCCAACGCCACCATGGAAGTATCGCCGCCGAGAATTCATAATACCAATGCATTTTTCGGCTACATGCCATGCACGCGGTGCATAGATCCTGGGAGACGGTCATGGACCTCGATCAACTGCGGTACTTCTTGTGCGTCGCTGGCCGACAGTCCTTCACACGCGCTGCCGTGGAGCTTGGCATCTCTCAACCTGCATTGAGCCGGTCGATTCAGAAACTGGAAGAAGAATTGGGGCAACCGGTTTTTGAACGCAAGACTCGGTCAGTCGTGTTGACGGATGCTGGTGTTCTCATGCAGGCCCGCGCGGCACAGGTCCTGTCGATCATCGACGACACCAAGGCCGAGATTACTGACGATGGAGAGAGTGGTCGCGTCCGCGTCGGGGCAATTCCCACGATTGCTCCCTACTTCTTGCCCGAATTCCTGCGGCGATTCTCCGTCGCATTTCCAAAGTCGAACGTGATTGTTCAAGAGAACGTCACAGACAACTTGCTCAAGAGCTGCATACAAGGCGAGATCGACCTGGCCATTCTGGCCTTGCCAATCCCAGCCAAGTACCTCGACATCGAAGAACTCTTCGAGGAAGAGCTCCTGCTCGTCTTGCCCCCCGATCATCCATTGACGAAGAATGAAAAGATCCGCTTGAGTGATGTCGAGCCGTACCCCTTTGTCCTGCTTGACGAAGCTCACTGCCTCTCGGACAGTATCGTTTCATTCTGTCGACAACGATCGTTTCAACCGGTGACTGTGGAACGGACCAGCCAATTGACCATGGTGCAGGAATTGGTCTCACTGTCACACGGAATCTCGATGATTCCGGCCATGGCACGACAACTCGATCAAAGCGATCGACGCGTCTACCGATCCCTCTCGGGTCGAAAGCCGACTCGCAAAGTCGCCGTCGTCTGGAACCCGTATCGATTTCAAAGTCGATTGGTCAAGGCGTTTCGCGATAACCTGAGGCAGCATAAACCGAGCGAATAAGCGATTCAGGCACCAAGCCGACAGTTCGCAACTTGCGAGGCATGAGCGGTGTTATCGTTCGTAATCCGCTCTGGCGACTTGTTGATCGGTTTCACTCGACGCATGTGGCCTTGTCCGAATGTCAGCGGCAGAGCTTCGCGGTCAATCACGGTGAGGATGACCAGTCCACTCCGCTTACCCCCAATGCTCGCGGGGGATCAGGAAGTTCTCTCCCAGGCTTTCAGGGTGTTCGGGGCGATCTGGACGAGATTTGGACCGTAACCACATTCGGTTGGACTCCGCTTCGCAGGCTTTCATTTGATCCCAGGCGGCTTGCACCTCGTTGCCGATCCTCATGCCGCGATTGAGCAGTCGCCGTTGGGTGCGTCGGTCTTTTACAGAGGAGTTCAAGCGTGATGCCGTAGAACTGTTCCGGAAGCAATGGTTGTCGGTCGCTCAGTCAGCGATCAGCAGTTCTATGGGCATGCCTGTCGCGCCGACGAGGAGAGCGGCCGACTGGGCCAACTCGTTGAGCAAATCGAGCCTGGCACGTTGATTCTGAAGTATGCTGGTGCGGGCTTGGATGATGCGCACCACATCAACCTCCCCCGCCCGAAACTGCCGCTCCAAGCTCTGTAACTCTCGGGGCAGCTCCTCTGGTTCGTCGGCGTTTTCTTCCGCCAGCGCTCGATAGGCCAGTTCGTAGCGTTCGAAAGCTGCTTGAGCTTCCAACTCAGCGCGGACCTGGGTCTGCTGCCAAACCGTACTCTGTTGGCCAAATTCGGCCGCCCGCTGGTTTTCCAAAGGCTTGCCTGAGTTGATGATGGGCAGGTTCATCTCCGCACGGAAACCGACAAAGGTTCCCCCTTCCGGTCCCCGTGCATAGTATGGTCCCGCTTGCAGATCCGGGACTCGGTCGGCCGATGCGAGACGCCAGTTGGCTCTCGCGACGTCGATGTTGGCGTGGGCTGCAAGAACGTCAGGTCGAGAAGCAGCCCAGGACGCGACCCAAGCCTTGTTGGTGACTGAAGATTGATCCGTGCCGCTCGCCCATTCGGAGCCATTTGCTGCCTGTGATGGCAATTGCCAGCGAATCTGTCGGATGTCTCCCGCATACTCCTGCGGGGAATCGATCGGGACGCCGAGATGTCGACGCAAGTTGCGCAGCGCTGTCTGGTAGTTTGCCTCGGCCAAGCGCAACTGCTGCTGGGTTGAGCGGGTGTCGACGCGCACGGTGGCGACATCTGCGGCAGAGGCGTCCCCGCCCTCAAAGCGCTTGTTGATGGCTTCCAGCAGTTGCTGATTGTTGGACTGACTGGCCTGCGCCACCTCCAACAGTCCCCGCTGGTACAGGACGGTGAAATAGAGCTGCGCGGTGAGCGAGGCCGCCTGGAGTTCCGCCTGATGGATATTCCAGCGAATGGAATTCAGCGATGATAGCGCCGCATCCTCACGATGCTGTTGCTGGTGGGCCAGTTGAATCCGCTGCATGAGCAGCACGTAGTGAGCCGTCGTGCCAGAGCCTGCTCCTGGAATGTCCTGATAAGGTGTCGCCTGAACCTGGACGAAAGGATTGAACGGGTAGGTACTCGCTACGCCGTAGGTGGCAGCCCCCACGCGGTCGGTCTGACGGAGTGCAACCAGATCGGGATTCTGAGCGAGTGCGAGAGAGACCGTTTCGAGCAACTGAAGCCGCTTGCCCGTTTGGGTTTCGCCGCCGCCGTCCGCCATCGCGGCGGATGTATTTGGAGACTCAGCAGAGACCGACTGAATCACAGCAGGATCGGCCTCACTCCGCGGGTCGCTGGATCGTACCACGACCGGACTCAAGTCTTCCGACGACGGGCCAACGTCCGATCTCGACCGGATCACGTCTGGATCGGAGACAGGGACGGATCGCGCGACGCTGGCCGCTCTGCAACCACAGAGGGCAAGCAAGACGAACACGATTGGATAACGAATGCTGGCCATCCTGGCTCTCTATCGCTGACGGCCGTCAAAGATTGAGTCGTTCCGTCATGACTCCATGAATCCACACTCGGCCTTATCTTCCTTTCGTCCAGCACAATCGAACGGCGTTAACGCGGACACTCCTAGTAAGCCAGAGTTAATCTTTCAGCATCCTTTGATCTCCCGAACGCCGAGAATTTGTAACGAACGTGCGGGTTGTAGCGATTACGCCGCCGGTACGCTCGTTGTTGGCAGTGCGTCGTCGTCCGATACGGGCATGGCGTTCCGTCCCCACAGTAGAAAGAGCGGAGGAAGCAAGAAAAGGTTGAGAATCGTCGAGGTCACCAATCCGCCGACGATCACGACCGCGAGCGGATACTCGATTTCGTGCCCCGGTTTGTTCCCTGAAACCACCAGTGGTACCAAGGCGAGAGCCGTGGTCAACACGGTCATGAGAATCGGAGCCAGTCTCTCTTCAGCCCCCCGCACGACGAGTTCCATCCCGAACGGTATCCCCTCAGTCACCTGAAGATGCCGGTAGTGGCTGACAAGCATGATCCCGTTGCGGGCAGCGATGCCCAGCACGGTGACGAAACCGACCAGCGATCCAAGCGATAAGGTGCCACCCGCGATCCAGGCAGCGACGACGCCGCCGATGAGGGCAAAGGGAATTGTCAGGCAAACCAGCATCGTGAGTCGCAGGGACTGAAAATCCAGATACAGGATCAACAAGATTCCGAGCAGAGCGACGCCCCCGAGGGCAAAGAGTCGAGTCTGCGAAGCCTGTAGCGCGGCGAATTCGCCGAGAAACTCGGGGTGGTAACCCCGCTCAAATGAAACTCCCTGGACGGCCTTTTCGATGTCGCGGGCGACCGAGCCTAAATCGCGTCCGCGCGCATCGCAGGTTACGTCGATCCGCCGCGAACCATTCTCCCGCTTGACTTCGTTGGGAGCCGGCACAATGCCAATCTCCGCAACATCCTTTAGCAGCACCTGTCCCCCACCAGGGGTGTCGATCCGCAAGTCATGCAGCGCTGCCAAATTGCTGCGGGACTCGTCCGTTCCCCAGACCACGACGTCCACCTTCATTTGTTTCTCGTAGATTTCGCCCACCTTCGAGCCTCGCAACAACGTCGTGACGGCTCGTCGGACCTGGCCGGGAGTGAGTCCGAACCGCTCCGCCGCTTCTGGTCTGAGCCGAACATCGACTTGAGGCACCAGCACCTGCGATTCGACCTTCAGGTTGCTGACACCCTCGATCTTCTCCATCACGGCTGCGACTTGTTGAGCCTGCCCCCGGAGACCAGCCAGATCGGGACCATAGATCCGCACCACAATGCTCGAACTGGCCCCCGTCAACACTTCTTTGACACGCTCCCGCAGATACGTGAGGACGTCCCGATAAAGTCCGGGATAGCCGTCGACCGCCGCTTCGACTTTGCCCAGCGTCTCTTTGTAGTCCACCGACTCGTCAATACTGATCCACAACTCGGTGAAGTTCGGCCCCACGACCTCGTCGGCAACTTCGGCGCGGCCGATATGGCTGCCGAAATTCCGAACACCGGGAATCGACCGGAGTTCCTTGCTGGCCAGAATTGTGATCCGATCCATCGCCTCAATCGACGTGCCGGGCTTCTCGACGAAGTGCATCAGGAAATCGGTTTCCTGAAAGTTCGGAAGGAACTCTTGTCCCAATGTGCGCAGCAACAGGAATGTACCGGCAAACGAAACCAGCAGTACCCCAATGGCAGTCGTCGGCCGCCGCGTGAACCAGGGGAGCACGGCCCGATAGGGAATCTTCAGCCAGCGACTGATTGGAGGTTCATGGGCGGAGTTTCTCCCGTGAGGGAGAATAAGCAACGACAGCGCCGGCGTCACCACCACAGCCACGAACAGCGATGCCAGAATCGCCAGCACGTATCCGATGGCCAACGGTCGGAAGAACGCGCCCGGGAGGCCCTCCAGAAAGAACACCGGGAGGAAGACCAGCACGATAATGGCCGTGGCGTAAACGATCGCGCTTCGCACTTCAATCGAGGCTTCCAGAACGACACGAAACGCCGAGCGGGGATGTTCCGCCAGTCGGTTCAATCGCAGGCGGCGCACGATATTCTCGACGTCGATGACAGCGTCGTCGACAACTTCCCCCAGGGCGATCACTAGCCCAGCAATGATCATGGTGTTGATCGTCATGCCCCACCAATGAATCAGTAGTACCGCGGCGATCAGAGAGAGGGGAATCGCGGTCAGGCTAATGGCGGCCGTCCGCCAGTCAAACAGGAATGCGATCAGCACGACAACCACCAGACCGCATCCAATGAGCAGGGCCTGCGTCAGGTTCTCGATCGAGCGCTCAATGAACGTGGCCGGGCGGAAGATGGTGGAGTCGATCTCCACATCCTTCAGGCCCGGTTTCAGCAGTTCCAAAGCTGCTTCGACTTTCCGGGTCACCTCCAGCATGTTGGCGGCTGGCTGCTTCTCCACAATCAGCAGCAGGCCCGGCTGATCGTTGATAATCGCGTCTCCAATGGCTGGCGGAGAGCCGATCCGGATCTCAGCGACGTCTCCCAGACGTAGCGGCGTTCCCTGATTGAAGGCAACGACGGTCTCTGCCAAATCTTCCGGTTCCCGCACGGGTGGCAACTGGCGAACCGCCAACCGTTGATTGGGAGTGTCGACGAAGCCCCCGGCGTCGAGCACCACCGCATCGCCCGCCGCGCGCAGCACGGCATCAAGCGTGACCTGATGAGCTTGCAGTCGGTCAACATCGACGAGCACCTGCAACTGCTTGTCGCGCTGCCCCCAGATGGCGACATTGGCCACACCGGGAATCGCCATGAGACGGGGACGGATCGTCCAGACCGCCAATTCCGACATCTCCCGTTGTGAGAGCTTGTCTGACCAAATGCCGATTTTCATCATCCGGCTCAGTGACGACAGCGGCTGGAGAATCACGGGCGGTCGCGCGACGGCGGGCAATCGCGGCGATTCCACTGCCAGGCGTTCCTGAACCAGTTGCCGCGCCTGGTAGAGGTCGACGTTCTCATGCAGGAGCATTCGGATCGAGGACAGTCCCAGCACCGACTTGGAGCGCAGGGTTTCCAGGCCCGGAGTGCCGATCAGGGCATTTTCCAAGGGGAACGTGATGAGCGTCTCGACTTCCTCGGCGGAGAGTCCCGGAGCTTCGGTTTGAATTTCGATATAGGGAGGCGCGAACTCGGGAAACACATCCAGCGACAGATGCGGCACCATGCGTCCCCCGACAGCGATCAACAGCACCGCCGCCGCGATCACTGCAACCCGTAATCTCAAGGCCGTTTCAACGAGCCATCGCATACCTGTCTCCCACCGCCCCTGACGATCCCATCACGATTGCTGAGTTGGTCCGGACGAATTACTTCGCGAAGCCAAACTCGGTTCCAGCCAACTCCGCCACGCCAGCCGTGACGACCCTCGAACCGGCGTCTGGCCCCCGACGGAGCGCGGCCCAACCGTCATCAATCCAGCCGACTTCCACGCGTCGGCGTGCGTAGGTGCGATCCGCAACCTGTTCATAGACCCATTGCCCGCCGTAGATGTCATGAAACACCGCCGACCACGGGACAGCCGTCATCTCCGCCTTGCCCAACAGTGGCAAATGGGCTGCGACTCGCTGGCCAGGTCGAAACTTGTGGTCTGGATTGGCAATCTCGTAATACAGGTCGACAGCGGCTGATAAGGGCAACGCCGTCGGAGGCAGTGACACCGGTTGGGCGATCACGTCCTGTTCCGACTGGCGACCATCCAAGAGCGTCAATCGTGCCGGTTGACTGACAGCGATGCCCTCTAGTTCCCCCACGTAAACTGGAACCTTGATCCACATGACCGCATCGTTCATGACTTCAAACAACGGCTGTCCGGCGGCCAGCATTTGCCGGGTTTGAACGTGTGTCGCACGCACGATGCCGTCCAGCGGGGATTCAATCGGCATGGGCTGTAGCGTTCCGGCCTCTTCGTCGAGTTTGATGTTGTCAACCAGTTGCTTTCGCTCCTTGGCTGCGGCCAAGGTCTTCTGCGCTAATTCCAGCTGGGCTCGGGCGTCATCCACCATTCGCCGCGTGCCGACATTGTCTGCCAAAAGTCGTTCGGCACGCGTCAGGGCGATCTGGGCCGCCTCGACTTGGACTGTTGCCTGTTGAAACTGCCCGTCCGCATCAATCTGAGCCTGGGCCACCGTCACCTTGGCTTCCGCGAAGCGAATCCGTTCGGCAGGCGTCAAGACCGACCGCTCCGGGGTGAGCATCGGCAACAGTTCCAACAGCGATTCCCCTGCTCGAACTCGTTGCCCGACTTGTGGAAATCGCCCTCCGGTCGGGTGACGCAGCGTTCCGGCAAGCGGAGTGGAAACAATCACCGCAGCCCCCGTCGGTAAGACCAAGTCCGCACCATAAGGGCGGGAGCGCGGCATGGACCGAATCTCCACCGGATGAAGCTCAATCCCCAGCCTCACGACAGCCTCGGGGCTGAGCTTCACGGTATTCAGATCCGACTCTTTGACGATGTGGCCCACTTCGGCATGCTTTGAAGTGGGCTTGGAAGCGGCAGCCGGCCCTGATGCGGTCTGGTTGCGGAAGTCATCGCCAGCGTAATGCCAAATCACGGCGAGTACTCCAATCGCCATACTGAAGACGAAAAACCGCTGAAGGAGTTTCATGGCCAACACTTTCTTACGTCGTTCTGTCTGGGGACGGTCCTGCTGGACATGAATGAGGAATTAGTTCCGCGATGCGACAGTCGGGTGTTCGTTGACGGCGATTGGAACAGCGGTGCCGACTGCCGGAAGCCGAACCGTGACGATCGTGCCGACACCGACCTGGCTGCGAATGTCGATGGTGCCCTGGTGGGCCAGGACCGCCGCCCTGGCGATGGACAGGCCGAGACCTGCTCCCCCACTCTCGCGCTGACGAGACGAATCGACGCGGTAGAACCGCTCGAAGACATGGGGCAGTGCCGGGTCGGGAATTCCCTCTCCGTTATCCTCCACGTCGACCACCGCCCATTGGTCTATGAGCCGTAGCCGTATGGTGACCTCGCCGCCCGGTGTGTGCTTGATCGCATTCTCGACGATGTTGAAAAACACCTGGCTGAGTCGAATGTCGTCTCCCAGCACTTCGCAGCCGGCATTCAGCTCGCAATGGAGTGTCACTTGCCGATCCGCAGCCAACGACTGCAATTGTTCGGAGACATCTTGAAGTAGTGCCTCCAGCGCAACCGATTCGTGAGCACACTGCAAGATTCCCGCGTCGTAACGGCTGAGGTGGAGCAACTGATCTGCCAGGCGTCCAAGACGTGCCGCTTCATCGACGATGACCCTCAAAGCGCGGGCGTATTCTTCGGGAGAACGGGACGAGCGCAGCGTTGCTTCAGCTTCTGCTCGCAGGACTGCCAATGGGGTCCGGATCTCGTGTGAGGCATCTGCCGTGAAGCGGCGAATCTCGGACACCGCTTGTTCCAACCGGAGGATGAGGGAGTTCAACGCCAGGGACAGCCTGCCAATCTCATCGTGTGGATTGGCGACATGGATTCGTCGGTCGAGACAGGTAATGTCGATCGCATTCGCGACATCGACGACGTGCTGCACCGGGGCCAAAGCCCGTCCGGCCAGAAAATGGCCGACGGCCAGTGCCAACAGCACACCGATGGGTAACAGCCCGGTCATGACCCATTGGAGCGCTTGCAGGTCCGAGTACAGCGGCGTCAGCGATCTCAGAACCTGGACTTTCATGCGACCAAATTGGCTGGGTAACGACGCCGTAGCGATTCGGTACGGCCCCAGCTCTCCCAATTGGAGCGTGGTGAAGACGACATCGGTGCTGACGCTTCCGCCCCTAGTTGATAGCTCGTCCAATGCGAACCGATCTGAACTTGCAAAGGCAGCACGGCCCTCATCATCGGACACGAGGAAGTCGTAGAACTCGTGGTGACCGAACCGTGCGGTGGCCGCAGACTTAAAGGCCGCGGCATTCTCTGCCAGCCCAAGCTCCACGCCGAGTTCTTTGACTTCCTCGCGAAGACCGGCGTCCGTTCGCACGAACACTTGCTGCCGCATCAGGAGCATCAGAATCAGGCAGAAGCCGCATAACAGGACGGCCAGCGAAACGCCATACCACAGCGTCAACCGCCAACGGATCGACAGTCGCGTCACGGAATGTCTCCCAACAGATACCCTTGGCCACGGACCGTGTGCAGAATGGGTGGCTGGCCCGGCAGATCCAGTTTTTTCCGCAGCTGGTTGATCTGCACCTCGATCACGTTCGTCCAGGTGGCGGTCGTTTCCTTCCAAACCTCGCGAGCGATCATGTCGCGTGTCACCACCTCGTTGGCGTGAGCAATCAAGTAGGCCAACAACTCTAACTGACGGTTCTGGAGCGGAATTATCTCCGAACCCCGACAAGCGCTGCGGGTGAGGAGATCGACAGTCACGTTGCCGAAGGAGAGGATTGACCGTCCGGATCGTGAATCCCGTCGCAGCAGCGCCCGAATGCGTGCCAATAACTCATCGAGCGCAAAGGGTTTCACTAGATAATCGTCAGCCCCGGTATCCAGCCCCGCGACACGATCTTCAATCGCATCTCGCGCCGTGAGCACCAGCACGGGCGTCGCGATCCCCTCCGCCCGCTGCTTCGACAGCCATTCCAGGCCCGATCCATCCGGCAGCATGAGATCGAGCACGACCAAGTCGATCATCGGAGACATCAGCCGCTTGGCCGCTTCCAGCGTATCCGCCCCGTCAGCTTCATACCCAGACTCGCGCAGCGTCTGCGTGATGCTGCGAAGCAGGTTCTTCTGGTCTTCAATGACGAGGATGTACGGCATGGCCCCAATCAGACTCTATCAGTGACGTCGGCACGTTCCGCGAGACGCAATCGATAAGCGATCGTGGGATTATCGGCTGGCGGAGAGGGGCCTCAAAGCCCACTGGAGGTCAGATAAACTCGAATTCACCGACGGCAAGGCCGCAGTGATCCACATCCGACTCGCCTGTGACGGGTATGGTCTCCTGGCGAGATCAACTTTACGTCCCCAGTCCACCCGGCACGACACCGGCAACTTTCAGCAGGTCGGCCTTCACGGAGACGATCCGGTGCTCGCGGTGCCAGTCGCAGGGGAAGAGGTTCTTCAGGCGGTTCGTCTGGAAACGGACGGGTTGTCGATGAACCAGTTCTGATTGGATCGAAGTTATTTTGGCCCAATCCGATGCAAGTGGGTCGCTGTAGAACATCGGTCGTTTTTCGGGCTGGCCATTCTGCACCAGCAAGGCGGCTTGAAGGCAAGTCAGTCTCGAATGGCCGATGGACCAACAGCCTCACACCCAATGCTCGCGGGGGATCAGGAAGTCCTTGCCCAGGCTTTCGGGGTGCTCGGGACGGTCTGGCCGAGATTTGGTTCGTAACCACTTACGGTTGGACTCCGCTTCGCGGGCTTTCATCTGATCCCAGGCAGCTTGCACCTCGCTGCCGGTCATCACTCCTTGGTCCAGCAGTCGCGGGATGACACTCTCAAAAAAGCTGCCTGTGTTGCAGAAATACATCGATTGGCTGCTGGTGACCCACCGGTCGAGGTTAAATCTCCGCAGGTCCTCATCCGGCCACAAACTCTCTGCCGCCTTCAACGCCTGAGTCCAGTCGTCTGTGAACTGCTCGACATTCTGAACCACACAAGGGATTTGCCGATGCAGGAGTTCAACGGCGGGTCCAGCAATCGCCATCGACAGCAGAGCTTCTCTTCCTTGTGCGAAGGCGTGGGGGCCGGGCACTGCCGTCCATTCCGGAATGCTGATCATCGTGCAAGGATCGAGGCACTGGGCTGTGCCCCGAACCCTGAAATCAGCTTCAGTGAAACCGTCCAGCGAGAGCTTGTGAACCGGAAAGCCCCACATCGTCGCAGCGTAGGCGTGTCCGGCCACGTGCCAGGCCAGGTGTTCGCGGGTTCTGATCATGATTCAGGTCCAAGTTACGGGGAAACGGGTAGCGATCAAGTGGCCCGCCGCCGTCGAGGCAGACGTATTGTACGTCCACCTCGCTCGGCGTGGGGCTGATCACTTGAGCTATTTCACGGGCGCTCAATCTGGCTGGCGATTTCCCGAATCCGTTCGATCTCACTCCGGGTGACCTGAAGCTGTTCAGCGATCGGTTCCAATCCGCGACGCATCATCTCCTCGAAATCCCAGACATTCTTGACGATGAGCCTGAGCGCTCCTCGCCCCTTTCCGACGGCCCGGCCTCGGACGGCTTTCGACCTCACCCTCGCCAAAACAGACTCCTTGCTGAGTTCATCGGGCAGAGCCGGAGAGGGGGTGCCTCTTTTGGTCAGGCATTCGTCAAGCAGATCAACTGACCATCGGCAGAGCCGACTCAACAGCCTCACTTCTTCGACGATCATGCTGTCATGGATGGTCTTCAGATGAACCAGCAGCTTTCCAAGCGACCCGCGCGCCCTCGCCAGTCGCTTGCAGACCTCGGCAAAGCTGGTGGTGTCGAACACCATGTCGTCCGAATGCGGGGCCACGGACGGGAACTTCCCTTCGATCACTCCGTTGATCCGATGACGTTGACGCACATCAGACGTTCGGCTGAGTGACAGAATCGCCTTTCGAGTTTGAGGTCGCTTTGGATCAAAGAGAGCCGACCACGCCGATTCGCCGCAATTCTCGATGAGCGTCTCCACCGCTGTGGCGAACTTGATGGCCTCTTTGAGCTTCGGGAACGAAACCTTCATCTCCTTGGCAACGGTCTCGGCGAGCAGTCTCGCAGGTCGACGTTCTGCCAGGCTGGTCCATTTGCTGGGTTCCAAGTCGTTGTCCCGAATCGCAAGGTTTCGATGTTCGAGGAACCGCCTTCCAAGCAGGTACTCACATTGAAGTCCAGGCGTCGGGCGTTTCCCGCGCGGCTCTGCGATGAACTCGACAGAGACCGTCGTTGAAAGCCCCCGTGAACTCAGTTGCGAGCGAAACACGGCTGTCGACGGGCGAGCGGGCAGATGGATGAAATGGGATGGACAATGGACCTTGCAGTCACTGGCTCCGAACTTCGGAATCGGGATGGTTGCCCCCATCAGATCAGCCACGGTCTGCGCCCAGTGATGCTCGAACCGGCAATCGTCCGTCTCGCAGTACCAGAGTTCGCAGAGCAGCGCGTGCTCGCGAAAGTAATCGACGTTCCAGTGCATGTTCTTGCCTTCGGAAATGCGACGCTGATGCCGCGCCAGGCGTTCGTGAAGTCCGCCCGGACCGCATGCGCTCCCTGCATAGAGATACCAACCCTTTGGGAATGTGTGCCGAGTCCCCTTGCGATCGAATGTGATGCTGGTCGCCTTCGCGAGGTAGAAGACGAGGATGTAAACGCCGGGCGTTTGAGGAATTGAAAACATGGAGTTACAGTCTCTCTTAGCGATTTCATTGGGCCTGCCGAAGGGGCGGCCCTTGGATTGGTAAGGAGCGACGTCCGCAACGGGAGCGTCGCTCCTGGACCATCCCGGTCCGAATGGTGGTACACCGCTCAGCATCGTGTGAGGCGGTCAGCGCGACCTGGTGGAGAAAGCGGCAAAAGCCCAGCATGAATGCCGGGCGCAGTCTCTCTGTCCCAGGTACGTTGCGGTCCAGCCGCGTGTGTCAACGCGGCGGATCAACAAGCCATCCCGTCGAGCGTGCCCAGCGGGCAATCGCGTCAGCAGTCGGGTTGCAGAGGCTTGTCGGGTTCCGCAGTGGTCTGCTTTGAGGTCCCAGTTCGCTGTGTAATGAACCGAGACATCCTCGAAGCGTGCGGCCTGTAGCCGCGACTGAGGGAAGGTTGTAGGCCCTCAGCCGCTGATCGGATCGTAGTTTGTCGGTACGGACTGCTTGGGGTTCACAAATCGCTGATTGTTGTTTGATCGCAGTCGTCTGGCTCAGGGCAGAAGGTGACCGTCTGTTTGTCCCCAAGGACTTCCCGGCCGATTCGCTTCGCCAAATCACAGCTCAAGGGCATGACGATCGAGAACATCTTCGTTCTCCTGTTCTGCACTCGAAACCCTTGTCTCTGCGCGACATCAGGAGTTGCCGCGTAAATCATCAGCGCCCCATCGTCAGACTCGTGCTGAAATGTCACGAATTGAGGCCGATTTGCTGCCGTTTGTGCTTCGATGGCATCCATAAGCAGACCGCCATATTGTGCCATCACCTCGCACGACAACTTCGGATCAACATCCGCATGGCACGAGACTTCAATCAGTTCCTTCATTGCCCGCTCTCCGAACCTGCTTCCGACGACGCCCAGGCTTGATTTCACAATGCCGGATACGACGTCGACCATTGCCATAGGTAGGAGCTTCGCGACATCTGACCGCGAAGCTCAATGCCGTGCGAATGAGTTGCTCGCTCGGTGAAGTCCGGTTGCTAACCTTGACTTCATAGTCAGTATACAGAACAGCCACACTGTGAAGTGGCAAAGGATGCCTGGTGGTGGGGAATGTCAGGCGATGTTGACGACGAATTCACCGCTTCGGGCAACACAGACGTTGTCTTTGATGATGAAGCACTCGACCCAGTGCATCCCCGAGTAACGGGTTCCTTCGTTACGCGTACGCCCAGTTCCACCGCTCTCATAGAACTCACCACGAAGCTGCCCCGCTCGATATGCCTCTTCTCCCGTGTTGACCACCTGCCAGTGAACCTTGTACGGCTTCGGAACATCGGTCTCTGCCTCAAAGGTCAGGCCAGCATGTTTCGGCAAGGGAGATGAATTGCTTGTGAATGCGGTCGGTCGAAATCCATTTCGCGTGTATCGCGCCGTGATCGACGCCTTGTATCGTGTCGCAGCGACGTGCCATTGTGGCGCTCTCCGATGTGCTACGTCGAACCGTAGGAACTTGCCCGCAACTCGATGAAAAAGAGAACTCGGCTGAGGCTGCATACCCGGCATCGTGCCTTTGTAATTTGCGGCCACCTTACGCCCAGGCGAATCGCCGAAGGCTCCGCGCAGACGTTTTTCAAGCTCACTGGCAGTTGACGCATTCAGGATTTCGTCGAGATCCTCTCGCACCCAATTGATCCACTGGAAAAAGGCGTCGGCCTTCCGGCTCTCCGGATCGTTCCATCTTTCAGCGAAATTCTCATCCAGTTGGACTGGATTGAGAATGACCCACCGATCATTCAGACAGCGGATGATGCCCGTGTCCTGATATCGAACGATGCTGTCGAGAAAATTTGCGAGCGTACTGTAAACGTCCGGCTCCTGACCGTAGGCGAGGGCGGCGAGTGTGGTGATAATCACCGAAAGCGGCTTGTCTGCCTCATCCCGGTGCCCGGCAAATCGAACGTCGCGGTGACGCTTGAGGATTTGGACCGCTCGCTGAAGCGGCGTGCGGACAAGCTGATCCGGCACGTCATCCACGCGTGCGAACACTCGGGAATACTTCGCCTGAATTTCCCGCTTTCGCAGGGCGGCGATACGCGTAAACGATACCCGTTGACGATCGGCAAACCAATCCGCATACCCTGCGGGGTTGCCCTTGCCCCAAGAATAGGTCTTCTTGTCGTCGTGCCGGTTCGTCAAGTCAATTGCTTGCGCGGCGTACTTCGGATGAATATCCGGATGCGATATCGGCTTGGGAATACATGGCAGTGTATCGAGATGAAAGCCAATTCCATCCTGTTCGGCGTAGTTGAGAGTCCAGCATCGACGGCCTTCCTCGTCGAGCATGTTCTTGTATGTCTCATGATCTTTGAGACGCTGCCCAACCATGTGCTTGAGCGTCGCAGGCGTCATTCCAGCAATTGCATTCAACAGGCAAACGAGATCGATATCGTACTCACACTCAATTCCATGCCGGATAGGACGAACCACCGTGCCGAGCCTGAACGAGCCTTGTGGATGAACGTGTGGAATTCCCTGGACTCCTGGATAAGTCCCCGCCTCAAGCCACCGACCCACGGCGGTGTAACGCTCGACAGCCTCTTTGTACTTTGTCGGCGGAATGTCCAGTTCCTCCGCGATTTCGCGAAGAAGGGCATCGGCAATCAGAATTCTGTTGTCATTCATCATTGCTTCGATCCTCACTTGGGCTGCTGAATGAAAAGCGCGGGAACGAAGCCGCCGCTGTTTCTGTTTTGATCGTAAACGACAAACGGAAGGTCGGCCTTGGGTTGCCAGACACGTCCAATCTCGACGGCTGCTGATACGGGAACGGCGGGGAAAATGTGCAACTGAGCCGATTCGCCGTGGATCACCTTGATCTGATTGAAGGTCTGACGCATTACTCGGCGGAACTCTTGCAACTGGCTTCGGGCTCGGAGAAAGTCATTGTGTGGGGCGCTGTGGTGAATCGACCATATCGCGATGTCGTCTCCGAGGACGGAGTGAATTCGCTCCGGCAAGATATTGGCACTGAGCGACAGGATCAGGGCCACTTTCGTTCGAGATGTGTCACTGCTCGACGTCACCTGGTAGGAGAACTTCGGCGTTCGTGTC
>JAIXVG010000205.1 GCA_027483145.1 Planctomyces sp. | reverse complement strand
GTCCTTGCATCAAGGGGGGCGGGGCGTGTCTTGATTGGCAGAGTGACACCTGTCGGTAATCGAGTTTTGTATTGGCCAACTAGTGGTTTGTTACGAATGAAAACCAGGGAAGCAGTCGACGCAGTTCATGAGCACTGCTGGACAAGCCAGCAGTGGCACCCGATGAAACCAGCACTCACAAACCACTAGACCCTCATCGTTAAGTCTGACAGGCTACATTCATGTAACATATCTTGTGGGCTCGGAAATCCGTTCTGTTGAATCTAGTAGTTGGTCGTATGAAAGCACGGGCGGAGCCAGTGTCACATAGCGGATGAAGATTTGCCCCTCGCTGACGCTTCGGGCTACGGTCGGGAGATGACTCTTTTGCAGATGAAAGCAAGAACCAGACTGCTGACGCAGTCGGCTCGCCTGGGATATCAGGAAGTAGACTGAACGCAACGCCGGAGATTGTTACTTGGCGGCTGGATTCTGGCGATACCAATCGATGGTGTTCTTGAGGCCTTCTTCGAAGCCGACTTTCGCGCGCCAGCCGAGTTTTTCGGCGGCGAGCGAGGTGTCGAGGCAGCGGCGGGGCTGGCCGTCGGGTTGGGAGGCGTCCCAGACCATTTTTCCGGTGAAGCCGACGAGGCGGGCAACCAGTTCGACCAGGTTACGAATGGTAATTTCGTTGCCGGTCCCGAGGTTGATGGGTGCGGGATCGGTGGCGGCTTCTGCTCCACGAATTAAGCCTTCGGCGGCATCGTCGACGTAGAGGAATTCGCGAGATGCGGAACCGGTTCCCCAGCAGGTCATTTCGTTATCACCCCGATTCTGGGCTTCAATGCATTTGCGAATGAGGGCGGGGATGACGTGAGAGGTTTGCAGATCGAAGTTGTCGCCGGGGCCATAGAGATTAACGGGGACGACGACGGCGCTTTGCATGCCGTATTCACGAGCATAGGCATCAAGCATAACGAAGAGAGATTTTTTGGCGACGCCATAGGGGGCGTTGGTTTCTTCGGGGTAGCCGTTCCAGATGTCGGATTCTTTGAAGGGGACGGGGGCGAATTTGGGGTAAGCGCAAACGGTGCCGACCTGGACGAACTTTTTGAGGCCGCGAATTCGGGCTTGTTCGATGAGGTGGAGTCCCATCGCCATGTTGGCGAAGAAGAATCGTCCGGGGTGGAGCCTGTTGGCACCAATGCCGCCGACTTCTGCAGCCAGGTGGAGGACGACATCGGGCTTAAAGTCGTCATAGAGGCGAATGACGTCTGCTTCGCGGGTCAGGTCGTAGGTGGCTTTGCGGGGGACATGGATTTTGGTGCATCCGCGATCGCGGAGCTTCTGGCAGACGACTCGTCCAAGGAAACCGGCTCCACCAGTCACGACAACGGAGAGTTCAGACCAGGGGGGCAACGAACTGGACATTTTCGCGTAAGCCTTTTCAGGTAAATTGGTTAGGGTGGTCAGCTGTGACCGGGCCAAAGCCACTTCGGCGTTGATTGTAGACGGGGGGGTGGACTGCTCGCGAGTCTTAATTTTTGCGGAGGAGCGGCTAACCCGAATTATTCGTGCGGCTGACATGATATGACGCAACATCAATGAGATAAGAGTTTTGCATCAAAACTGGTACAGGCGCTCTTTTCATGTGTCGGCGGATATTCATTTGGAAACAGAGCGATGATCTTGGGCTGAGTGATCTATGAAAGCGGATGGCTTGGCATCTTGCTGCTGCACAGCCTGGCCACGAGTTGGCCGGGCCACCCGATGGTTTTTGTGAATCGTTTAAGTAGAAGGAAAGAACCCGACCACTCGCGTGGTCGGCTCGGCGGGAACTTCTTGGTGGGGATTTGGAGCCGTGTTCTTGGTCTGAAAGATGAACTTTTGTGGAAGGGATCGGGCTGAATGTCGCGTTGATTGGGAGGAATCGGCTAGAACAGGGCGGAGCCGGGGAACGGGAGGCGGGGGCGTTGGCCTGAGGCGGAGATGGAATCAGGCTCGACAGGGTGGAACCGGCGCAACTACAAGTGACGGCTCGGTTTGAGATTTCAGGTCGCTAGAAGTTGTTTCAGAACCCTCTGGTGAAAAAGTCGGCACTGTGATTGGCCGAACAAAATCTGCCACCAACCGAGTTTTGGAACGGTCGCTGGTGCCAGTTCGGCACATTTCAAATTCTTGACGGATCGTCATTGTGAGCACACTTTTAGTCACCGGAGGGGCGGGCTTTATTGGCTCGGCCCTGATTCGTTTGTTGATTGATACGACCGACTACACGGTGGTGAACGTCGATAAGCTGACCTATGCGGGGAACCTTGAGTCGCTGGACCGGGTGGCTTCAGACCAGCGTTATCACTTCGAGCAGGTTGATATTTGCAATGGGCCGGAAGTGGCGAGGTTGTTTTCGCAGTATCAGCCGTCAGCCATTTTGCATTTGGCGGCTGAGTCGCATGTTGATCGCTCGATTGATGGGCCGGCGGCGTTTATTGAAACGAACATTGTGGGGACATATGTGCTGCTGGAGGGGGCACGCAAGTATTGGTTGACGCTGGATGAAGAGAGGAAGTCGCAGTTTCGGTTTCAGCATATCTCGACCGACGAAGTGTATGGGTCGCTGGGTGCGACGGGTTTTTTTGAAGAGACGACGCCCTACTCGCCCAATTCGCCCTACTCGGCCAGTAAGGCGAGTTCCGACCATTTGGTGAGGGCATGGAACCATACGTATGGATTGCCGATTCTGGTGACGAACTGCTCGAACAACTATGGGCCTTATCAGTACCCCGAGAAGCTGATTCCGGTCGTTATTCAGAATGCCCTGGCTGGTAAGCCGCTGCCAATTTATGGCAAGGGGGACAACATTCGAGACTGGTTGTATGTTGATGACCATGCCCGGGCCTTGCTGCGAGTGCTGGAAGCGGGGGTGGTGGGTGAGACCTACAACGTGGGGGGCTGGAACGAGAAGACGAACCTGGAAGTGGTCCATACGATTTGCGACTTGCTGGATGAGTTGGTTCCCGGATCGGCTCATCGACCACATCGTTCGCTGATTACGTTTGTGCAAGATCGGCCGGGGCACGATCAGCGGTATGCGATTGATGCTCACAAGATTCAACGGGAATTGGGTTGGACACCGGCAGAGACATTCGAAACGGGATTGAAACGGACGGTTGAGTGGTACTTGTCGAATCAGGCATGGTGCCAGAACGCCGTGGCAAACCGGTATGGGGGAGAACGGTTGGGGTTGGGGAAGAGATAGAAGAAACCGAACGCTAGCGCGTTGCGGCTGATGAGAAGAATGAGATTGTCAGCCGCCAGGCGCTAGCCTGCGGTTCGGAAGTGCTTTACTTTCGAAAGCCGCAAGGATGAATTCAGAGACCTTAGCTTACTTCATCACCTGGACCCTGTATGGAACGTTCCTTCAGGGTGATGAGCGAGGTTGGCGTAAACGGGGAAGCGGAAATCAATTGCCAGAGCCGAGATTGACGCAATGGCGAGAAACGAGACTGAGGCATCCTGTTCTTCTTCTTAGCGAAGAACAACGTGAGTGTGTTCGATCCGAAATACAGAATCACTGTGATCATCGACGTTGGGAATTGTTCGGAGTTGCAGTACGAACTAACCATGTGCATGTCGTTGTTGCTGCGAACGAATTGGGAAATAGAGTGCGCGATCAACTGAAGGCTAATAGTACACGAGGATTACGTTCGAAATGGCCGGTGTTTGTCGATCGCGAAGTCTGGACTCACGGTGGCGATTGGCAATGTGTGAAAGATGAGCAAGGGCTGGAACGGGTTCTGATCTACACGATTGAAGTTCAGGATCGGAAATGGGTTGAGGAAAAAGAAACCGAACGCTAGCGCGTTGCGGCTGAAGTTGTGATTGAGAAGTGCGTGTGAGAAGTTGAAAGTCGTCAGGAATTGATGGTCCGCAGAGCGGACCCTACGGGGGGGTGCGATGTCAGCGACGGGACCCAAAGGGATCATTTTGGCTGGTGGGGCTGGAACGCGGCTGCATCCGATGACTTATGTGATCAATAAGCAAATGTTGCCCGTTTACGACAAGCCAATGATTTACTATCCCCTGAGCACGCTGATGCTGGCGGGGATTCGTGAGATTTTGATTATCAGTACGCCGGTTGATTTGCCGCTGTACAAGCAGTTGCTGGGTGACGGCCGGAAGTGGGGGCTGGTGATTTCATACGCCGAACAGGCGAAGCCGAACGGGCTGGCAGAAGCGTTCATCATTGGAGACAAGTTTGTTGGGGATCGGCCGGTGTGTCTGGTGCTGGGGGACAACATTTTTTATGGCCACGATATGAGCCAGATGTTGCGTTCGGCAGCAGCGAATAATACGGGGGCGACCGTGTTTGCGTATTATGTGCGCGATCCGGAACGGTACGGGGTGGTTTCGTTTGATGCTAATGGACTGGCGATCGATATCGAAGAGAAGCCGAAACAGCCCAAGTCGAACTACGCAGTGACCGGTCTCTATTTTTATGACCCGTCAGTGGTGGAGATTGCGAAGAGTTTGAAGCCTTCGCCGCGGGGAGAGCTGGAGATCACGGATGTTAATCGGACGTATTTAGCGCAGGGGCGGCTTAAGGTTGAATCAATGGGTCGGGGTTTTGCGTGGCTTGATACGGGGACACCATCGGCGTTACTGCAAGCTGCCAGCTTTATTGAAATGATGGAGACGCGACAGGGGCTAAAGGTTTCGTGCCCGGAAGAGATTGCGTGGCGAATGAAGTACATCAGCGATGCTCAGTTGGTGGAGCTGTCGGAGCCATTGGCTAAGAGTGATTATGGGAAGTATTTGAAGGGGTTGGTTGCGGGCTAGTAGTTGGGGGTTGAAGGGGCAGTGTTGGGGCGATAAAGCATGTTGCTATGGATGTGAAGTCGGCAGATGAGGAAGTGGACTTGGCGGAACGGCTTGATAGTGAAGGGCCGCGCCGGGGTCGATCGCTGGCGCTGAACCTGGTGAAGTGGTCGATCGCGGCGATCGTGTTGTACTTTGTTGGCAGGCGCTGCTGGGATTTGTGGGAGACGTCGCCCGCGGTTAGTCAGCAGATTGGTTGGGGTTGGCTGGGACTGGCAGGGCTGTTTTATGTGGCGGCGTGGATTCCGGCTGCCTGTTTCTGGCTGGTGCTATTGCGAGCCTTTCAGCATCGGGCGCCGCTATCGGAAGTGGTCTCGGCCTATATGCTGGGCCAGATTGGGAAGTACGTGCCCGGTAAGGGGACGGTGCTGTACCTGAGGGCGATGTGGCTGAAGAAGTCAGATGTCTCACGGGGCTTGGCGGCATTGACGGCTGCCTATGAGACGCTGATTGGGATGGCTGGGTCGCTCGTCATTGCGGTGGGCTGCTTGCCGTGGCTATTCAAAGACTTGGGAGATGCGGCGGTTCCGCAAGTGTGGCAGGTGTGGCTGAGACAACCTGGGATGGTGGTCGGGCTGCTGCTGGCTGCAATTTTGGTGACATCGCCGGTATTGCTGGGTCTGGTGAATGAAGTGGTGCGGCTGGCGACGCGGCGCTTGAGCGATCGTCCTGTGGGGCGACTGACCAGTAGGTTGATGTGGCAGGGGCTGGGAATGAGTTCGCTGTCGTGGCTGGCCATTGGGCTTAGTTGGGCCTGTACGCTGCAAGCGGTTGGGATTGAGTGGGCCTTCACCCGGCCGATCGAAGTGCTGGGAAGTGTGACGTTCGCGACGTTTGCAGGATTTTTGGCGGTGTTTGCTCCCGGGGGATTGGGGGTGAGAGAGTGGCTGTTGGTTGAATGCTTGCGCGAGGGGAGCAGGTCTGACGAAGATGGGACGCTGATTCAAGCGGCCTTGTTGCTACGAGGGGTGTGGTTGGTTGCAGAAGTGGTGGCGGCAGTGGTGATTGTGGGATGGAGCGTGTGGCGGGGGAAACGAAATTGAGTGTGTTGGCAAGGAGGATCGTTCGTCACGAATCGAACTGTGGGTTGTGACGGTAGTCGATGATTTGGACTGCTGGACAAGCCAGCAGTGGCACCCGAATGAAGTTGATGGTGGTGGGTGGTGAGTTTGAAGAACCCGACGATTTGCATCGTCGGCTCGAAAAGCTGGTGATGGGTTCGCAGGGTGACAAGTTGATCGCTGGCGTTTGTGCGCAGTTTGCCTGCGACAGAAAGAGGCGAGGAAACGACAGCTGGGGCCGTATCGCCGGGTGGGGAACGGCTTTCGGGATTGGGGGGAACTCGCTAAAACGATAGCCGCGTTTTAGGGATAAGTCTGAGGCGAGGGATCTGGAGAAAGACGTGCATTATCTGGTGACTGGAGCAGCCGGTTTTATCGGGATGCATACGTGCCTGAAGCTCATGGCTCGAGGGGATCGGGTTACGGGGCTGGATAACCTCAACAACTATTATCGCGTGCAACTGAAGCATGATCGGCTGGCAGAATTAGAGAAGCAGCAGCAGCAGAGCTTTCAGTTTGTGCGAGCCGATTTGGCTGATGCGGCTGCGATCAAGCAAACGTTTGAGCACGGGCGATTTGACCGGGTGATCCATTTGGCTGCGCAGGCGGGAGTGCGGTATTCGCTTGTTAATCCGCAGGCGTATGTCGACGCGAATTTGACGGGGTTCACTAACATCCTGGAAGGGTGTCGGCATTTTCGGATTGAACACCTGGTCTATGCGTCATCCAGTTCGGTGTATGGGGGGAATACGCAGCTTCCGTTTGCGACTGATCAGAACGTCGATCATCCAGTCAGTTTGTATGCGGCGACCAAAAAAGCGAATGAGCTGATGGCTCACACGTACAGCCATTTGTTTGGGTTGCCAACGACGGGGCTGCGGTTCTTTACGGTGTATGGGCCATGGGGCAGGCCCGATATGGCGATGTGGTTGTTCACGGAAGCGATCTTGGCTGGTAAGCCGATCTCGGTGTTTAACTATGGGGAGATGCAGCGAGACTTTACGTATGTCGATGACATTGTCGAGGGGGTGGTAAGAGTGGCTGATCGGGTGCCGGGAACGGATGGTTGTGCGGCCAGCCCGGCGAGTGAAATTGGGGCAAAGAATTATTCGCTCTACAACATTGGGAATCAGAACCCCGAGCCGCTGTTGAGAATGATTGGCCTCTTGGAAAAATCATTGGGGAAGAGTGCTCAGAAAGAGCTATTGCCCATGCAGCCTGGTGATGTGCCAGCGACGTATGCGGATGTGACAGCATTAAGTGCGGATGTCGGTTTCAGGCCTAATACGCCGCTGGAAGTTGGGATTGAGCGATTTGTGGAGTGGTATCGGGGTTATCATGGGGTTGAGAGTTAAGGGTTTAGGGTTGAGGGTAGGCTGAAGACTGCAGGCTGGAGGGTGAAGGCTGGAGACCGGAAACTGGAGCCTAAAGCCTTAAGTCTCTGGTCTAAAGTCTAGTAGCTAAATTTAGGGTGGGCGGAACGAGAGAGTTATGAAAATCACGATGATCGGGACGGGTTATGTGGGCCTGGTGACCGGAACCTGTTTTGCAGAGAGTGGCAATGAAGTCACCTGTCTGGACATTAACGCCAGGAAGATCGAAATGCTCAATCGGGGAGAGATCCCGATCTATGAGCCGGGATTATCGGAGCTGGTGCAGCGGAATTTGAAGGCAAAGCGGCTGACGTTTACGACTGAGTTTTCAGAGCCCATCACCTCGGCCAAGTGTGTGTTCATTGCGGTCGGCACACCACAAGGTGATGACGGTTCGGCTGATCTTTCGGCGCTGTGGGGTGTGGTTGATTCGATTGCCCCGAAGCTGGGGAAAGATTCGATTGTTGTCATTAAAAGTACGGTGCCACTGGGGACGAATCGGGGCGTGTTCGAGCGGCTGAAGAAGCTGACAGGGCGCGAGGTTCCGGTTTGTTCGAACCCCGAGTTCTTGAAAGAAGGTTGTGCGATCGATGACTTCACCAAGCCCGACCGAGTGGTTGTGGGGGTGACACGAAAAGCGGTGGCAGATGTGCTGCACGAATTATACAAACCTTTTTTGCGGACCGAGAATCCGTTTTTAGTGATGGGTTTGGAAAGTGCGGAGATGACGAAGTACGTGGCGAACTGTTTGCTCGCAACGAAGATCAGCTTCATCAATGAGATGGCTAATTTGTGTGAAGCGGTCGGGGCAGACATTAATGATGTTCGCAGAGGAATAGGTCACGATCAGCGAATTGGATTTGCATTTTTGTTTCCCGGGGTGGGGTATGGGGGTAGTTGCTTCCCCAAGGATGTGCGGGCGCTGGTCTCGGTGGCAAATGCCAAGGGGGTGTCGCCACGGATTTTGCAGGCTGTTGATGGGGTGAATGACCAGCAGAAGATGGTCCTATTCAGCAAGATCGAGCGATATTTTGGTGGCGAGTTGAAAGAGAAAACGATCGCGATTTGGGGGTTGTCGTTTAAGCCTCGGACGGATGATATTCGAGAAGCCCCGTCGCTGGTGCTGGTGCAGCAATTGCTTGATGCCGGGGCGAAGGTGCATGTGCATGATCCGGTAGCAACCGAGAACGTTAAGGCGATTTTCGGGGACCGGTTAAGCTATTTTGATCATCATTATGAGACGCTGGATGGGGCTGATTGCCTGGCGATTGTGACCGAGTGGCAGCAGTTTCGAAATCCGGACTTTGACTATTTGAAGCATAAGTTGAAGGAGCCGGTCATTTTTGATGGACGCAATTTGTATGATCCGCGACTGATGGGGGAGCGGGGTTTTCGCTACTTTGGGATTGGGTTGTCATCAGACTTGCGACACGAAGAGACAACATAGCGAGTCGCTTCGGTACAGCGACGGTTTGAGGTTGACTTTCTGATGGGGCCAATACTTCGGAAAAAGTAGGCCATTGCACTAGCTGAACGGTGTGGCAAGCCACACCCTACAAGACGCAGGAAACGAGAATTCTATGCCGACGATTTTGGTGACTGGCGGGGCGGGATTTCTGGGAAGCCATCTGTGCGAGCGGTTACTCGCGCGGGGTGATGATGTCATTTGCCTCGATAACTTTTTTACGGGGCGGAAGCAGAATATTGAGCATCTGCTGGGGCATCGCCACTTCGAGCTGATGCGGCACGACATTGTCCACCCGATTTTTGTAGAAGCAGATCAGATCTATAACATGGCCTGTCCTGCGTCGCCGGTGGCTTATCAGTACAACGCCATCAAGACGATTAAGACCAGCACGGTGGGGATGGTGAATGTGCTGGGGCTGGCGAAGCGGTGCAAGGCGCGGGTGCTGCAGGCGAGTACGTCAGAGGTGTATGGCGATCCAACGGTCCATCCGCAGACCGAAGATTACTGGGGACATGTTAATCCGATCGGGCCACGAAGCTGTTACGACGAAGGGAAGCGGGTGGCTGAGTCGTTGTGCGTCAACTATCACCAGGCGCATGGGATTGATGTGCGGATCATTCGAATTTTTAACACGTATGGGCCACGAATGGACCCGAATGATGGGCGAGTGATTTCGAACTTTATCACGCAAGCCCTGAAGGGTGAGCCGATTACGGTGTATGGAGATGGAACGCAGACGCGATCGTTCTGTTATGTGGATGACCTGATCTCGGGGATTATTGCGATGATGGATCAGGACCAGACGATTGGTCCGGTCAACCTCGGGAATCCGGGCGAATACTCGATGCTGGAACTGGCGACCGAGGTTCAAAAAGCGGTTGGAATGACCACCAAGATCGAGCATCGGCCGCTACCGGCTGATGATCCGAAGCAGCGTTGCCCTGATATCACGCGGGCGAAATCGATTTTGGGTTGGGAGCCTAAGGTTCCGCTGGCGATGGGGCTGGCGAAGACGGTTGCCTATTACCGAAGCCAACTGGGTTTGGCGGCAGGCTAGGGGAGCATGATGAATGACCCCGCCGCCAGTGGTAGCGAATCAGGTGTGGACCAGAACGACTTGCTGGCTGATCCATTAGAGCCGGCCGACATGCGCGGGGCGGCCCTGCGTGAGTGGCATGCGGTGCTGGCTGCGGTGAGGTTTCTGACGCGGTTACCAACGCCACAAACAACTTCATCGAGCGCTGTCGCTGCTAGAGACTTGGCCCACGCAGTTCGTTACTTTCCGCTGGTTGGGGCGGTGATTGGCTTGATGACGGCCTGTGTTTGCCTAGTGGCGGACCATTGGTTATCGGGGCTTGTTGCGGTCGTTATCGCGCTCGTGTTCGAGGCGGTGCTGACAGGTGGATTTCATGAGGACGCGGTCGCTGATACGTGCGATGCGTTGGGTGGGGGCTGGACGCGGGATGATATCCTGCGAATTATGAAAGATAGCCGGATTGGCAGTTATGGGGCGTTAGGGCTTTTTTTAGCGCTGATGCTAAGGATTGCGACGCTGGCCGAGCTACTTGGCCAATTCAGTTCTGTGGGGTTTGTGGTTGCCGTCGTTGCATCGGCTGTCTTTGGACGCTGGTTGATTCTGGTTGTGATGTGGTCCCTGCCGCCGGTGACATCGCCAACCGCTCGGGCCAGTTTAGCGAAAGACGCCGCCCACGAGCGGCCGGGCCTCAATTTGCTGGTTGGCTCGGCGTGGATGCTGCCGCTGACTGCTGGCTGGTGGCTAGTGCACCCGTGGAACGGGCTGGTGCTGCTAGCGATTTCGATGGTGGGAGTAACGATTTGGATTCGCTACTTGCAGCGCGTTTTAGGAGGCGTGACAGGCGATTGCCTGGGTGCGACGTGTTATGCGGGGCAGGTGGGGGCGCTGGTGGTGGCGACGGGGGGGTAGGGAATTCGAAGCGATCGAGCAGGCTTAAGGCGATCTTTGCGATCCGCCTGGAGAACTGAAGAATAGGTGAGATCGGTCGAGCGAACATGCTACAATTTACTAGGGGACTTGATGCCGCTTCATATCGTGTTAGGTCTGTCACGGCGGTGTTATTGGACGAGTCGAGCCGTCACAACTTCTGTGCGGTTTTGCAGCGGAATTCATCAAGTATTCCGGTCTACCAATTCGCTGATTGAGTACGGGCCGGAGGAGGCGAGTGAATCTTGTGGCTTGTTAAAGTTCACCCGCCTGACTCTCGGCTCCAAGTGGGCGATGATGTCAATCAAGGCCACCAGCTATGGGTATGAAACTCTTTCGCGGCGAACTTTTGGCATCAAGAATGGGCCGAAGGGGTATCATGCGCCGTGAGGTGATCATTGTTTTTGTGCTATTTGCCATCATCGTTGCTCTCACTCTGCCTGCGATTAATCAGTCTCGGGAGGCAGCCCGACGGACGCAGTGCAAGAACAATCTCAAGTCGATCGGACTGGCATTACACAGCTACCATGACGTTTTTCAATGTTTTCCCCCTGCGTTTACCACTTCTGCGGGGAACGAAGGAACCTATCGCGGTGTCGATTTTCCTGATTCAAACTGGAATGGCTCACAGGGGTTCGGCTGGGGAGTGTTTGTTCTGTTGTATGGTGAGCAGTCGTATCGGTACACGCAGGTTATCAATGAGCTAAAGGAGATCCAGTCGCAATCGAACAAGCGAGAGAAAGCTGTTCTGACGAGTGCCGGCGATCCTGCCAGTCCAGCGTGGTCAAAGAATCGCCTGGAGTGTGTGCGAGTGAGTTATAGCGATGTCCACTGCCCGTCAGTAGCGATGCCGCCGCATTTTGAAGTGCTGCGATATGCGGCTGGTAACAACGAGAAACCATCGAAGCCAGTGCCGTATGCTGAGTCGCTTGTTTTGCCGAGTACGTGTTATGTGCCGCTGGCCGGGAAGCATGCCTACTGGCGGCGGCCGAAAGAAGCTTCGTCCAACCTCGAATGGATGGACCCGATGAGCGAAGCGATGAAGAGCCAAATGGATCAAGAAAGTCGATCATACTGGTTGCGGCCTATTGCTGGAACTGCTGCCGCTCCATCGAAACTGGAAACCGGCAATCGTAGCGTGGACATCTCGCGTCTGCCGCGAGAGGCAGTTCCAAAGGTTGATGGGGTTTTCTACCGCAATTCGACGGTGAGGCGGGAAGGCATTACGGATGGATTGGGCAATACCATCCTGATGGTTGAACATAACCCGCTGATTAGGGATCGCACGTGGTATGCGGTTGTTCCGGGTTGCGCGGTGTGTAAGAAAACGAGTGGTGGACTACCGACAGACGCGTGTGAGAGTGGTGGAGCGATTGTTTCGGTTGATGCGGTGGGCTACGCCGCTGACCATGATTTCGGCACGAAGACGGACCATTATCCAAAAGGGAAGCAACCCAGCCGCTGGATGAATCATTTCGGTGTGATGAATGTTTTGTTTGGGGATGGACAGGTACGGAGTGTCAGTGAGAACGTTGACTATCAGTTTTGGGTGGCGCTTTCAACTCGTGATGCAGATGATTGGGAATCGGATTGCGATAAGTAGGGTGTGAGGTGAGCGAATTGCACGGTGTGGTCGATTGCAGAATTGGACGAGCAGGAGTCATGCTAGTTGATGTGGATCGGGCTGTGCCTGATGAAATGGGCGTGTTGAAATCAAAAGTAGAGAAGAGTTTATCGGTCACAGTAGGACCTTTTTCGCTGGGGCACGGGGTTGTTTCGAATAACGGATTGGATTTTGGTCTGCACAGCAGACCCTACTTGCCAGGATGATTGATAGTCGTTGGTCAGCGGTTTGGTTTGAAGGTTGGTCAGGTGCGGATTTTGTCGTGGTGTCAAGACTCTCTACCCCGAAGTTAATCTGGCTGCTGGCAGTTGCCGCGAACATTGCTTTGCTTCAACTGGTAGGAGTTTCAGACCAGAAAGCCAGTAAACGCGATCCCGTTTACCCGATTGAAACACCGATTGATCTGGACCGTGTTCAGGTTGAAAAGTTAGTCATTGACGGCCAAGTTGTCAGCCGCGACGGTCCACCTATTGAGTTGGAATATGGAAAGCCGCACGAAGTAGAGGCTCACTTTCGAGTGAAACAAGGAAGGTTTGTCCCGCATGATGGGGGGCCACGCTGCTACTATGGCGAATGGATGCCAAACTACGGGAAGTACATGCTTGGCTTGAAGCCAGGATGGACTTACCCATGGATTACGTTAGGGTTGGGGTCAACCAAGGGCGACAATGTGTTTTGCTTTCGATCGCTAAAGGGAAAGGTTGAAGTGTCGACTACTGGCGAAACGACGGCGATCGGCAAATCCAAGTTTGTTCCTGTGATTCCAGGTACTACGGGCCGATTCGAATTGTCGTTCTCTTTAACTCAGTTGTCTTATCCCCCCGAAGAACTGTACTACGAATATCCTGGGATGCATACCTACGCCGAAGGGATCGTCGTTGATCGTTTTAGGGTCAATCTTTCTCCTCCGAAGCTATCGCAGTAGATGAAGTTATTCAGATTGAATGATCGCATTGGTCCGTTGCAAATCGGTCAATCGACGAGTGGATGAAGTTGAGCGGTTTTCGCTTTGCTCGAAACGTTGAGTTCGGCTATTGAAGTCAAGTGGTTAGAGCCAACTCGCTTAACCAACCGGCGGATTCAATGTTGGGGGGACGTCCGATGGACGTAGGTTGCCAAGACATTGGCGGCCGGGGACGACCGCCAGTGCCACCCTTCAAAAGCTGGGCCGCAGTATGGCACGCGAAAGGCAAGAACCCGGGGGTTGACACCACCCGGTTCGCCTAGGGGGGAGCGTCGATTGGGGCGGGAGGTTGGTGAGAAGAAACGGGGCGTATTTTGGTCTGCACAGCAGACCCTACGGTTGGCTACGGTTGCTTATAGCGGGTCCAGATGTCCTGGGCGGCGTTCATTTGGTTTAGCCATTGGTCGCGAAGCTGGTTGGCGGTGGGGGCGTGGCCTTTTTTGATTTCGCTGAAGTACCAGCAGGCGGCCAGGCCCAGGGCGTAGGTGGTGGCAAAGGCGAGGGCTGCATTCACGGCTGAGCCGACCAGCGGAATGGCTTTGCATAATTCGCGAAGGGCCATGCGGCGTACGATCTGGCTGCCAATTGACGTGGCCAGTTGCATGAGTGTGCCGACTTCTAAGGTTTGGCCGTAGATTTCGGCGATGCGGTAGAGCAGTCGTGTTTGCAGACCAATGACGACGGGCATATCGGCCCAGGGCCAGGGGACTGCGGCGGCAGCGGCTGCGGCAGAGCTATGAGCCAGGATGGTGGGGATGGCGCGGCGCTGGGTATCGTCCTTCAAGACTTGCATGACGTCGGTCATTTGCATGACGGCGTGGCGATAGGCGGCTGGTAGTTGATCGATGATTGCTTGTTGAAGGCGGTCGCCACCCAGGTCGGGTTGGTGAAAGCCTTCAGTGGGGTTGGTCAGGTCGATGCAAACGACTTGATCGTAGAGGCCGCTGAAGTCGGCGAGTTGTCGCTGAACGTGCGACCCGAGGTCGGTTGGTTGCTGAGCCAGTTCAAGCGGGTTAGCAAAGGGATCGGGCTGGGGCTGCTGGTCGCCGGGATAAGCTTCATGCAGGCAGGTGATGACCAAAATGACCGGCCGGGTCTGGGCCGCTTTGCGAATCGCCTTGAGTGGATTGACGACTTCGCTGACGGCGTGATCGATGAGGCGAGTGGTGACCAGGACCAAATGGGCGTTCGGGCTGATCGAGCTGATGTCGGTGGCGGGGTCGTAATGAGCTTCGCCGAGGCCACGGGTATCGAAGAAGCGAATGATGGGTTCTGCTTCAGAAGGAAAAGCAAAGGCGTTTGTAGCCTTGGTTTTGGGTTGGAAGCCGTTACCGACTTCGGCAGCAGTGGCTTTGGTCAGAAAGCGAACGATGGAGGACTTACCCGTTTGGGTTTTGCCGATCATCCAGAGAACGGGAATGGGTGCCTGGGCGAGCTGAGTTTTGGCAGCGGCTGCGGCGGCTTGTTGTTTGTCGGACAGGGGGGTTTTGGAAGATGAGGGCCAGAGGGATGTCAGAGAGAACATGGATGATGGTCTTGTGGCCGGGATTGAAGGGGATGAGATGAATCCAGTGCATCGTAACACGCTGACTGGACAGGAATTCGAAAGGACGAATTTGGGGTGTATGGCTGGGTGTTGCAATTGATTCAGTTGATAACGCAAAACTGGGGGAATGGATGGAGGAATTTGCTGGGAACCGGGCTGAGGTGGGAGATGTTGGGCGAGGGGTAGGTGGGTGAGGTTTAAGTTGTTGATAGTTATCGAGTTACGTTGCATAAGCGAAATCGGTCGCTGCTTGACGGTCTGCGAGTGGTCCCATACACTCAGGAATTCGCATGCGAAGGCCCAGCCGTGATGCCTGACAGTGGTCGGGAGTCAATTGGGGGTGTTCGCAGGCTGTTGGTATTGTTCAAGGCGAATTCGTTTCACACTTTCTTCACCTGCTGGTGGGCAAATTGCTCGTCTTGGTGGGTAGCTCCGAGGGTTTTACGCGTGAGTACTAAGGCCGATCCCCGTCAGCAACTTCAGAGCACCGAGCTCGGCCGATTGGCAATGAACGCAGGCGATTCGTTCGAGCGTTATGCCAAGCAAGTGCTGGCGGCGTTTGTGGTTATTGTATTGGGTTTGGGTGTCGGGCTAGCCTGGTGGGGGCAGACTTCTGCGTTGCAAGCTGATGCGTGGGCTGCGTTAGGAAAAGCTGCGACCGAGCCCGAGCTTGACCGCGTTGCGGAAAAGTTTCCGGGGACAGTCCCTGCGGCCTGGGCCAAGTTGCGGGCGGCTGAGCAGTTGATTGAAAGTGGACTGGTTGCCAGCTTTCGTGACCGAGAAACAGCCGTGGCCGATTGGCGGCGTGCCCAGGATTCGTTGCGAGCGTTAACGGCGAGTGGCAATCGAACGTTGCCGATCATTCGTGAGCGGGCGCTGTTTGGATTGGGTCGGTTGGCGGAAATGACTTCGACCGAGGAGACGCAGCCTGCGATTGCAGCCTATAAGGCTTTGCTGGCAGAGTTTCCTGAGTCTCCATTTAAGAACTACTGCAACGAGCGGATTGCGGCCCTTGGAACAGGATCGGCTCAGCAGTTTTATGGCTGGTTCAGTAAGCAGAACCCCAAGCCAGCAGACCCAACCAAGCCACGTGATGGAGGTTTCGGTCTTCCGGGGATGGGTCAGCCTGGGACCGGGTTGGAACTTCCTCCGTCGCTGAAGGGGCTGCTCAATCCAGAAAAGCCAAAGACCGAACTGGAGAGCAAGCCGGCAACAGAAAAGGGTTCTGAGGGGAGCGAAGCGCCAGCGGTAAAGACTGACGGGGCAGAGGCTAAGTCGACAGAAGCCCCTGCAACTGGGACGCCAGCCGCAGAGACACCTGCAACGGAAGCGCCGGCAACGGAAGCGCCGGCGGCAACACCGCCAGGGACCGCCCCGGAAGCTCCGCAGACAGAAGCACCGGCTACGACCGGAGAAGCGGCTCCCCAATGACTACTCTGCCAGGAACCGAGGGGCCACAGACCCCTGACGAGGCAGAAGATCGATTTGCTGTAGAAGCTGCCAGTGGGACGGCCGGAGAGGGGCCGAGCTCAACACACGGAAGCATCGGCCAGTCGGGTGAAGACCTGGTTGAGCCGGAACTGCTGGAAGAGCAGAGCGATCCGCTTGACGAACTGGCTTCGGGGGTCATTGCGCTGACGGTTGAATCTCGCGCGCATGGATGGCGTGTGGATCATTACCTCAGTCGGTTGTATCCCAACTATAGCAGGTCGGCCTTTCAGCGAGTTTTGTCGGAAGAGAAGGTGCTGCTCAACGGGCTGCCGGTGAAGATGTCGCGGCGGCTGCGGGTGAATGATTGCCTCGAATTTCCACTTCCCGAAGAGCCTGATCAGCGAATTCCAGCTGAAGATATTCCGCTGGATGTGATGTACGACGATGACGCGCTGATTGTGATCAACAAGTCGTCGAACATGGTGGTCCATCCGGGCAAAGGGAACTACCGGGGGACGCTGGCGGGAGCGCTGCAGTTCCACTTCGATAAGTTAAGCGACGTGGCAGGTCAGTATCGGGCGGGGATTGTTCATCGGCTCGATCGTGATACTAGTGGCGTTTTGGTTGTCGCGAAAGACAACACGGTTCACAACAATCTTTCGAAGCAGTTCGAGCAGCGAACAGTTGAGAAAGAGTACCGGGCGATCACGTGGGGTGGGCTGCAGTTTGATAACGATTATATCGAAACATATGTGCGGGTCTCGTTTCGCAATCGTGAACGAATGATGGTTTGCCCGGAAGGGGATAACGCCCGGCTGGCAGCCACGAATTACGAAGTGCTGGAACGATTTGATGGCTTTACGTATGTGAGGCTTAGGCCCAAGACAGGTCGAACGCACCAGTTGCGGGTGCATATGCACCACCTGGGGAACCCGATTGTCGCAGACAAGCTGTACGAGGGGCGAACCCATTTGAGCCTGTCTGACCTTGTGGATGAGCTACCCCCTGACGAGGACAAGGTGCTGATTAATAGACAGGCGCTGCATGCTTACCGGCTGTGCTTCGATCATCCGGTGACGGGGAAGCGGCTGGAGTTCACCGCACCCATTCCGCCCGATATGGAAGAGGCGCTGGCGGCGATCAGGCAGTACAAAACGATCGCGAAGAAGAAGCCGCGGTTTCCGGCGTAGTTGGGTTGTTGGCGAGTAGTGCCGGTGGAAAAGTCTGCTTGATATTGAATAGTGGCGAGCCGGGGCTTTTGCATGGTCTGTCAGTTTTGTCACTCGCCGCGCTTTTTGATGCATCTTACAACTGAAGCAGATATTGTGGTGTGAAGCATCAGGCGACTGATGACGTTTGTCGTTGGGGAATCATTGGGGACCGTGACGTGGCGCGGTGGCCCTCCTGGTTGCCGATTACTCGATGCTGGGGGCTGATGGAATGCTTCAATCGACCCGCGGCATGTGGTTAGTGTGGCTAGCTGCAGTGCTGGTCAATATTGGTGGGGTGATTTATGTGGGGATCAACCCAACGCCGAAAACACCACATGATGTTTGCTTTGTTCCCGGATTGGCGACAGTGACTGAACTGACAATCGATGGTCAGCAGGTGCAAAGGGATGGCAAGCCGATCGAATTGGTGGCATGCCGGGAGTACAAGCTGAAGGCAACAATAATGCTGACTGAAGGGGAGTTTATTCAGCCGCCGCCAGACCTACATTATCCGCATGTGTATATGGATACTCATTTAAAAGTTCGTAACGCGGGTCGGATACGGGGCTTGCAAATCCCTTATGTGATGGCTGGTTCGGCAAAAATTTCCTCAGATCACTTGTTGGCAGACATTTGTGATACTTGGGGCGGAAACACCATCTTGACGACCTCGCGGACGGCGACAACTACAATCAGTTTCACACCTTTCGATTGTTTCGGAAAACGCGACTTGGTGTTCAGCCTCGAGCGATTACCGCTGCCATCGGAGGAAGAATATTTCGAGATGCCACCTTACTCGCTGGATCTGATTTTGAGGCCTTTCGATCGATTTCCAATTTTAGTGGTCGAACCCGGCGACGATTGCAAGGATTCTGCCGACAGGGCTGGGGATGAGCCGGAGCTTGAAGAATGATGATTGGCTGTGTATGCGTTGGACGGCAATGAATTGTTTTCTGATTCTGTATTCAAAGAACCCGACGATTGGCATCGTCGGCTCGGGAAGTCGGCGCGAGCGCAGCGATTTCAATTGGCTTCGTAAACGAGTCTATTAAAGCAAGAGTTAGAGAAAAGGTTCCTGACACCTTTTATTCGATCGGCTCGGCGGGGCCGTCTTCTCGCAAGAGGCCGGTTTGGAGGAAGCGGATGGTGTGCTGCATGACGACGGGGTCGTAGATGAGGTAGGTGTGGAGGCAGGGGAGGGAGATGAAGTCGGCTGCGCCGGTGAGGCGGGTGCTGCCCAGTTCGACGGTCCCATCATCATCACCCGACAAAAGGGGGTTCCAGCCTTTGCCGTCTCCTTTGGCCCCGGCGATGATCGCAAACGGAATGGGTGGGGTGGGAAGTTTTTCAACGAAACCGTGAGCAGGGCTTAACTGCTGGCCCGCTGGGCCGAAGACAACCCGGTAAAACAGGTTGCCACGCATATGATCGGCCATCTTGGCGCCGGCATTGGGAACACCCAGCATGACGAGCCGCTTGAGGCGGGGATCGTGGTGTTTGCTAAAGTAGGCTCGGGCGACTAGGCCCCCCATGCTGTGGACGACCAGATCGATCTCTTCCACGCCATCGAGGTTGGTGATAACCGAGTGGAGATATTCAGCACAGGTAGGGATATCGACGCGGGTGCTGGGGTAGTCGACCCTTAGAGCGGTCATCCCTTCAACAGCGCAGGCTTCACCCAGCCCTTGAAAGGCGCGGGATGTGCGGACGATTCCGTGGAGCATGAGAACGACTTTGCCAGACATTGGCGGCAGCGAGAGGTCTTTGGCCGTCTGCTTGAGCTGGGCCTGACATTCTTCGAGCGTGCCGGTCAGGAGGACTGCGTCCTGGGGATCGAGAAGGCGATGTTCGTCGGTGGTGCAGTGGCGCTGAATCCGGTACTTCCAGTAGTGCTGAACGTCGCCCCAAAACTGTCTGAGGCCGACTGACTTCCCGGCGAGGGCATCTTCGAGTTCGTCTTCAATCACATCCTTGACTGGGAGGGGAATGCGAAATCGATTAATGAGGGACTCGGGTTCTTTGGCGGTCGAAGTGGGTTCTTCTGCTGACGATGGGAGTGCAGAAGCGAACAGCAGGCCAATTGCCAGCAGGGCGATTGTGGTCGTGGGGGGGAAGATTGGCTTGGGCACTCGTGACCTCGATCTTGATCTGGCTGCGAATCAACGGGTTTCCCCAAATTCTGTTGGATCTGACTGGTGGTCTTGGGTTGTGAGGCCAGTTTTGAACAGCGACAACCGGGTATCTGGATCAGTTCCTGATAGAACTGTAGTCATGTCGGCCGATTTGGGCAGCACGCTCCCCGGGAAAAAATTACCGGCGATGGTGCTGGCCTCAAGGATTGGGCCTCTTTTGAAGGGAAGAGGGAAGTGAATACGTTGTGGCAGGGCTTGGCGGTGATGGCTGGTGGTGGAGCAGGTTCGCTGGTGCGTTGGCTGGTTCAGCGGGCGATTGCAGAGACCCCCATTGCGTTTCCAGGGGTTGCGGTGGCAGTGGTGAATCTGGTGGGGTGCCTTCTGATTGGTGGATTGCTGGCGCCTGATGTGGCGGGCCGGGCCAGGCTGGGAGAGCTTGGCAGGCTATTTGTGGTGACAGGGCTGTTGGGGGGACTGACCACATTTTCGACGTTTGCGCTTGAAGTGATGGATGAAGGGGTACAGCGGGGGGAGCCGGTGTGGGCGGGAATGTTGGTGGTGCTGAACGTGGCGGGAGGGTGTGGCATGGTTCTGCTGGGAAGGTGGATTGCCAGCGAGTGGCTGGGTTAGGTTGATGAACTGTTAGCCGACATGGTGGTCGTCCGATAATCGGCTTTTGTCAGACAACGACTCTCTTGTTGCCGAAGAAGGACTCTCAAGGGGTTGGGCTGTGAGCGTGGCAATTACCGTTGGGCAGACTAGCAGTAGGTCAGGCTCTGCCTGACGCAATCTGCGGTTTTCGGAGGTTCGTCGTCCAACAACTGTCAGGCACAGCCTGACCTACAGAGAAGAAGTTAGTCCATCATAACGCGACGGGCCAAGAGAAGCCCAAACAGAGTAAAGCGGAGAGGTTATGTCGATTTCGGTTCTGATTGGAGTGGGCAGCCTGATGGTGGCGGCCGCTGTTGGCGAGTGGCGACAGCGAATGGGCCTGGCCGCTGGCTTGCTGTTGTTGGCAGGGGCAGTTGCCGGTTGGGGGGCGTTCGGGCTGATCGGGAATACCGACCCAGACGCGACGATCTTTGCTGGGGGAGCGCTGCTGACGTTCTCAGAACCGGAACGGCTGAGCATTGATGCGGTGTGGCGAGTTTCGCCAGAGCGACTGACCGTGGTGAGCGTGATCTGTCTGTTGGCAGCATTATGCCTGCTGCTGAAGAATTTGTCGTTTCAACAAATGGCTGAAGCAGCGGGGAGGAGAACTTGGTCTGGTCAACCGGCTGCCATTGGGGCTGTGGCGCTCTTAGCTGCCAGTGGGGTCTTGGCAGATGACTGGTTCTTCAGGCTGGGGCTACTGGCGGGGGGAGTGGTGCTGGTGAGTGGTTGTGTGCTAGTGGCCCAAGGGGCTGGAAGCTGGGTCGGGATACTGCTGCCAGTGCTGATTGGAGAAATGCTGTTGGCGATCGCGGTCTGGAGTGCCGGAACGACACTTGGTGGATTTGGGACCGGGACGCTGTTTTCGCGATCACAGCTGCGAGAGATTTTTGAGACACATCCCGATTGGTTAACGCTATGGGGGTTGGGGCTGGTCGCAGGCCTGTTTGCCTGCACGCAGCAGTTTCCATTGACGTGGCAAGGACCTGCCAGATTTTTATCGGCTTCGTGGCCGGGGACTCAAGTTGCGGGAGTCCTCATGCAGTTGTTAGGAGTGTGGCTTCCGGGAATGGTGATGCTGAGGGAAGGTCAATCATGGCTGGTGGGCTTGACCGCTTCGCCCCAATTGCCTGTGGCGCTTGGGACCATCAGTTGGGGGCTGTTAGGGCTGAGTGCCTGGGGTCAGACAGTGATGGGCCAGATGCGCGTGACACGGGGTGAGCCTGGCGATCAGGTTGTGCTGGCGGTTGATGAGCCAAGTGGAGCGAGTTTGCCTGACTCGATGAGCTTGGCCTTAGGGATGGGGCTGGTGGGAAGTATCGGCTGGATGGGTTCGCTATCGGGACCGATTCCGCTGTTGGCGCTGGTGGGGCTGGTCTGTTGTTTGGCAAGTCTGTCGATCTTACAGATGCTGGTTGGCGTGGGAACAAGAAGTGAATCGCGGTTGCTGATGGTAATGACGGCTGCAGTGGCGCTACTGGGGCTGCGGGGGTTATTGGGCCAGCAGGGGGACTGGTTTGAGCTGGGTGGGGTGGTTGTTGAAGAAGGGGAAAGCGAGCAGGGGCTGGCGAAGCTGGTGTTGCATGGGCTATTGGCAATCGGAACAGCGGGGGCGAGCGGGCATCTTTCAGGGTTCGCATTGCAGTGGCTGTTTCCGAAGCGATCGCTTGTGATGGCGGAGAGGGGAGGAGGAGCGCTGATTGCGGTTTGTGGGCTGCTATTGATTGTGGGAAGTGTTGCCTGTGGGAGCCTCTACTGGGATTTTGCTGCGCAGCAGTTGGTGTGGCCTGTGAGTCATTTACTTGTTGATTGCGCCATGCTGGTGGGGGGACTAGGCCAAGTGGCGATGTGTTTGATTGTGGCTGATCGGCCGATGAAATCGACTTCGTCGCTGATTGCGCTAACGACTGCTGCTGGGCGGTTGTATTATCGGGATGGGTGGATTGAGCTAATGGTCAAGCTCCCGCTATTGGCGATTGCTCAACTGGTGCGGTTTGCTGATTGGCTGGTAGTGGACATGCTGGGTTGGGGGAGTGTGGCCCGTACATTGCGATCGAGTGGGCGATTGACGCTGGCGTTGCAGCATGGGTATTGGCCGGTGTATGCCGTTTTGATGCTGGTTATGTTGACCGTCAGTTTGTGGAGCGTGTTGTAGGCTGAGTTGTTCACGCCGTGGCCATCAATCCCCATAACGCCCTGCTTTTCTGTATCGATGGGACATCATCAGAAAGCCGAGCATTTAGTGTGGGCTGAATGATCTTCCAGAGTGGATGGCGCGGCATCTTGCTACTTCGCAACTTAGGCATCAGTTGGCCGGGCTACCCGAATGACTGAAAAACAGAACGCCCGGTGAATCGGCGTTCGATTCACCGGGCGTCGTTGTTGAAGCAAGCTGGTTCGTCATCGCTCACACAGTTATCGACCTCGGCTGGCAGGGCCAGTGGTCTTGAATATGTGATTTGAATTCAGAATCGCAGCCGATTCGAAACTACTTGGCCTTCGAGACTTCGAAGCCCTTGCCGAAGGCGTCGTCGCTGAAGACCAGGTTGACTTGTTCATCACCCTTGGCGGCAGCAACCTTGCCCTTGCAGTTGTTGCAGCAGAAGCCAACCGAAACGCCACCAACTTCGACGTTGGCATCTGGGTTCAGCTTGCCACCCGACAATGGGCACTTGGTCTGCTTGGCTTGTTCGGTAACTACCAACTGGTGATTGGCCTTGGCTGCGTACTTCGCGGTGTTCTTTTCGAACTCCTTCGGGCAGTTTTCGCAGCAGAAGTAAACCTTGCCACCCTTGTAGGCGACCGAGTTGTTCATGTTTTCGAGCTTGCCACCGCCGACGACGCAAACAGGTTCGACCTTCTTGGCGTCTGCAGCCGAGAGGGCGTAACCAGAGATCGAGGCAACAGCAACAACAGCCAGCATGACGAGAAACTTACGCATGATTTTGATCCTTTTGAAACGAGAGACACAAACTAACAACAGAACCTGAATGCCGGTCCGGGGAATGGATTTCAGGACGATGATTCATCGTTCCCGACTTCTGGTCCTGCTCATCCTCAACTTGAAGGTCAAGACTTCGAGAGCAATTCGGTCTGATGAGGCCAAGTGGCTACACAGACGATTCAGCGGGAATTGATAGGCTGCTTGATGATCAACCTGCTGTGCCAACTTGCGGGCCAGCAAGGATCATGCGTCACACTTGGTCTGCTCTGGCAACCATGCTCTGGCAACCAACGGTTTAGCAACCAAGTGGAGCAGGAAAGAAGAGTTTAGACGACTAGTCGTCCTGGGATTGCGTGCGACTGCTCTGGCCACCAGTGACTGTCATTGGCACAGGTGGTTGCGAAGGTCACCTTCACGGGGAAGGCTACGGGTGGAACAGTTGCGACCTCGACGTCATTGGACTGCAGTGCTGTCAACCATGATTCAATCTGGGTACCAGCCCTGATTGCCGGTGCAGTGGCCTGATAAAGTCCCTGGCAATGACAGGGTTCTTCGCCAATGCTTTGCGTTGGGGTGGTCCCGGGAACTGCCTGCAGCTTATCGGCTGCTGCTTTGGATGCTTGTTTTTTGGCACAGCATGGAGGAAGCGATTGAGAATCGCTGACGGTTGCCGCGAGCAACGACTTCGCGAGGCAGCAGCAGTTTGCCTTGAGCGGGAGTCCAGCGAATACCACGACCATGGCGACAGTCCAGCAGATGACCTGCTGACTGAATCGAGAGGGGCGTATAGGATTGCTGGTCAACAATTCAGAGTTCCAGAAGTCGACAAGCGAGTCGTGAGGTGCGTTAGTAATCAGGCTTTTCGCCGCTGCCTTTTGGCCTCAGCATAGAGCTTGCGGTCGGCGGACCTCAACGCTCAGACAGAAGATCATACGCAAAACCAGTGTATCGGAAAGGGAAGTTTTCTGAACGCCAATCGCGATTATGGGGCGAAAGTTAGTTATTCCGCCATCCAGGGCCGAATCCTGCCGGTAATTGACCTGAAG
>JAIXVG010000059.1 GCA_027483145.1 Planctomyces sp. | reverse complement strand
TTTCCAACCGCTCACCCGCGTGATCTTTGGGTCTGGAAGTGTTGGTGAACTGGGTCACATGGTTCAGTCCTATGGTGGAACGCGCGTTCTGCTGGTAACCGACCCCGGAATTCTCGCTGCAGGGCACGCCGCCCGCTGTAGCGATCTGCTAACCGAGATCAGCGCCAAAGTTACAGTCTTCTCGAATGTCACCCCCAACCCCACCACCAAAGATGTCGCGAGTGCCTTGGAATTGGCAAAGCAACACGACATCAACTGCCTCGTGGCCGTTGGCGGCGGTTCAAGCATGGACTGTGCAAAGGGGGTGAATTTCCTCTTTACCAACGGCGGCCGCATTCAAGACTACTGGGGCGTCGGTAAGGCGACACGACCCATGTTGCCGTTGGTCGCTGTACCGACCACGGCCGGGACTGGCAGCGATGCCCAGTCGTTTGCAATCATCTCAGATGAGGTAACTCACCAGAAGATGGCCTGCGGCGATAAGAAGGCAGCCTGCAAAGCAGCCATTCTCGACCCGGAACTCACCCTCAGCATGCCGATGTCGGTTGCGGCCATGACCGGCATCGATGCCCTCAGCCATGCCATTGAGTCGTTTGTCTGTACTCGCAAAAACGCAATCTCTCGCATGTTCGCGCGAGAGGCCTTTGGACTTCTCGCTACCGCCTTTCCGCAAATCCTCACGCATCCCTCAGATGTCGAAGCCCGCGGCAAAATGTTACTGGGTGCCCATCTGGCAGGGGCTGCAATCGAAAACTCGATGCTCGGGGCAACCCATTCCCTCGCCAATCCCCTGACAGCGACTTACGAGACTCCCCACGGTATTGCAATAGGCGTCATGCTTCCGCATGTCGTCAGGTACAATGCCCAAAGCGTCGAGCACGATTACGGCCTGCTCGGTAGCGATATCGGCCTATGCTCTTCGATTGACCCAGCCGCTGGTTCCAAGCTGGCTCAGTTTGTTACCTCATGCGTCCAACTTGCCAAATTGCCAACTCGACTCGTTGATTGCGGCGTACCACAATCAGACTTCGATCGTCTGGCGGCCAATGCCAGCGAACAATGGACCGCGACCTTCAACCCCCGATCAGTCGACACTCAGGCCTTTCGGCAACTCTACGAAGAAGCCTATTGATTGCCTTAGCTCGCTCACGCCCCCTTGGTGACAATAGCAACGTACCAATCCCTGTTTACCCGGTACTCCTAGTGATTCCTGCAGGCTTCCCAAGTGCGAACTAAACCCCTTTCCTTCCCACTTCAGTTTCGTCCTACTCTCTCAATGGCCACCCTCGTGCTGGCCGCTGTTTCAGTGCTGACCATCGCCAAACCCCTTGCTGCAGACGAGATCGCTACCTGGCCCTCATTTCGTCAGAATTTCCAACTGACAGGAGTCGCCACCTGCGAACTTCCCGAGAAACTCGAACTTCTGTGGGAGCAAACGCTTGGCGACCAGGTGCTCGGTTCTGCGGCCATCGTTGCAGGCCGGGCATATGTCCCTTGTTTGTCAGGCGAGCTATTTTGCCTCGACCTGCAGACCGGAAACACGATTTGGACGTACAAGACCGTCGACAAAGTTGAAGAGAACAGCTTTGCCCCAGGCTTCAAGTCTTCCCCCACAGTGTCCGATTCAGCAGTCTATCTGGGGGACGAAGACGGGATGTTTCATGCCATTGATCGCCGGACTGGTGCTCGCCTATGGCAGTTCAAAACGAATGGCGAAATCTATAGCTCGGCTGCTATCTCGGGGTCACGACTTCTCTTCGGCTCGTACGACAATTCTTTGTATTGCTTAAACGTCAGCGATGGTCAGCAAGTCTGGAAGTTTGAAACGCAAGGGTACGTCCACTGTGCACCAGCTATTTCTGAAGGGCACACGTTTATTGCCGGGTGCGACGAGCACTTGCGGGTGATCAACATTGAAACCGGCGAGCAGTTGCGCGATATCCCACTCAGTTCTTATTTGATTGCCTCACCAGCCGTCGATGGGGAATTGCTTTATGTCGGGACATACAGCAGCGAAGTTCTGGCCATCAACTGGAAAACGGGCGAAACCATCTGGCGATACAAATCGGCCGACCGCGAGTTCCCATTCCATTCGTCAGCGGCTCTTTTGCCAGATACGCTGGTGGTTGGTGGCCGAGATAAAGTGATCCATGCCATCAACCGCAAAACGGGCGAGAAACGCTGGGCAGTTACCACGCGGGGTCGCGTTGACAGTTCTCCTGTGGTGAGTGGCTCCCACGTCTTTGTTGGCTCGAACGATGGCAACCTCTACCGACTTGTACTCGCCTCGGGAGAGGTCAATTGGAAGTTCAGCGCCGGCAAAGCCATCACGGCCAGCCCTGCGATTGCCGAAGGGGTCCTGGTCATTGGCAGCGAAGCCCGCGACGGCCGGTTATACTGTTTTGGTCAGAAGTCAAAGTAAGAGCCTAGCCATGCATGACCAGATAATGCAGAAGCCGTTCTCCGGCATGAACAAGTCGGCAATTGAAGCATGATGCACCCGGTGGTTCTTGTTACCTTCTCGCTCAGATCTCCTTCCCCCAAGGCAAGCCACCATCATGGCCAGCACCGAACACACGGAACTCGAAATCGCCACTGAAGTCGGCAGCTATTTCGTTTCGAATTACCCTCCCTTTTCGCAATGGAACAGCAGCCACCTTCCCGCGTTACACGAGCATTGGAACGCCCCGCCAGTTACCTCCGCTCCGCTGGGCTTGTACTTACATATCCCGTTCTGCCGCAAGCGATGTAAGTTCTGCTACTTCAGGGTCTATACTCAGCAGAACGCTAAGGCCATCGAAGAATACGTTGAAGCTCTTGACCGCGAAGTCGAACTTCTAAGTCAACTTCCCGGTGTGCAGCGACGCACGCTGAAATTTGTTTACTTCGGTGGTGGCACCCCGTCGTACTTGAGTGCCAAGCAGCTTCGCTTTCTAAGAGACCGCCTCAGCCGCTCGGTCTCTTGGGACAACGCAGAGGAAGTCACTTTTGAATGCGAACCGGGCACTCTTAGCCTTGAAAAGGTGAAAACCCTCAAGGAAATCGGCGTTACTCGTGTGTCGCTGGGGGTCGAAAACTTCGACGATACCATTCTCGAAGAAAACGGCCGCGCACATCTTTCACCTGAAGTCGATAAAGCTTACGGCTGGATTCAGGAAGTCGGCTTTCCGCAAGTGAATATCGATCTCATTGCCGGCATGGTTGGCGAAACCGACGAAAACTGGCAGAAGTGTATCGAGCGCGTCGCTCAGATGCGGCCCGATAACATCACCATTTACCAGATGGAACTTCCCTTCAATACGGTGATCTCAAAAGAGATGCAGGAAAGTGGCCGACCATCCCCGGTGGCCAGTTGGAACACCAAACGCCGCTGGGTTAACGAGGCATTCACCGAACTGGCAAAGTCAGGCTACTCGGTCTCAAGCGCTAACGAGATTGTCCGCAATCCCCACACCGACCGATTCATTTATCGCGACAATGTCTGGCGCGGCTGCGATCTGCTCGCTGCGGGGGTCTCTTCGTTTGGCCACTTCCAGGGGGTTCACTACCAGAACGTCGATCAGCTCACAGACTATCTGGCGCGCGTGCAAGCCGGAGAATTGCCCCTTAATCGGGCGCTCGTCCCAACCCCGCATCAGATGTTTATCCGCGAGTTTGTGTTGCAGATGAAAGAAGGAGCCGTCCCGTTCGAACCATTTAAGGCAAAGTTCGGTATCGACCCTGCCAGCGAATTCGCTGTTCCGCTGGCTAATCAGGCAGCTAGGCAATACCTCACTTACGACACCAGCGGCCTCACCCTCACTCGTAAAGGCCTGTTGCAGGTCGACACTCTCTTAACCGAGTACTTCGAACCAGCCCACCGCCAAGTTCGGTACACCTAGTTCCGAATACCCAACTAATTGGCCACAATTCTGTAGAGCGCGGCTCGCTGCACCATCTTTCAATCCATCAACCGTAACATCGAAAACCGCACTTCACATTTGGCAGATGCCTCAATTGAATGCCTCAAATCCCAAAGTTTCTTCTGCCACGAAAATCACAGAAAACCCGAACATTTAAATTCTTCCCGTTCGTGTTTTTCGTGCCGTTCGTGGCCAAATCCTAAAGCCTTGATCTAACCTTGTTTAGCCATCACAGACGCAACATCGATCAGCCCGACTGGCACCACTTCCCATGAACCCACACGATGAACTCGAACGCCTCATCAGCCTTTTCCCGCAACCAGAACCGCTCTATCTGGTGGCCGAGCATGTTCCCGCGTCACAAACGCCCGAGCCCTACAAAACCATGCTGGTCCACGATGCCCACATGACCTTAGC
>JAIXVG010000148.1 GCA_027483145.1 Planctomyces sp. | reverse complement strand
TGTTAGACAATACGACAGCCGACCCATTTGATGGGCTGGTGACCGTCCATCGCGGCGAACCTGGGTTCAGGCGAAGCGATTTATTCCTTGACCAGCAAGTCTACCTTAGTCCTCGCGAACGCCGCTGGGTTCAGTTTGTCGTCTTTTGCGATGCCATCGGCAGCGACTGGACCATTGCCGCAGGCAGGTCAACCGTCTCCATCCCTGCGCCAACAGTTGGTAACCGAGCCAGCGTTTATTTGACCTCGGACGGGGACGTCGGCAGCAGCAAAGGGGTTCGACTGAAGTTTTTTCCGGCCGAGCTGTTCCCTGCCAGTGTCACTGCCACCAATATGCTGGACGTCGTCGTCCTCGATCATCTCCCCCGCTGGGACGAAGCGCGGCAGCAAGCCTTTGCTGATTGGCTGGCGATGGGGGGGAGGCTCCATCTTCTGCAACCACTCGATGGCCAGCCATTGGTGTTTGGCGGACCGCTTGCCCCGTTGAACTCGCCACTCCCCCGGTTTGCATTTGGAGGGGGGCTTGTCGAACGGCACCCCCTGACGCGGCAAGATGCGGCCAGTGTCATCGGTGACCCTCTCTCAACCAAGTCCAACATCAATCAACTGGCCCCCGTTAATAACTGGTTCGATAACGGCCTCGATCCCGAATCGTATGCTTCGTTTTTTACCCAGCTCAGGCGACTGGGAAGACCCAACCACAACTGGCTGGTCATCGCGGCCATTGGCTGGCTGTATGCGGGGCTGATGCTCATCGTCTGGATCTGGGCGCGTCAAATTCGCCGCGTGGCCGTCTACTATTCTGTGCTCGGCTGCATCGTCGCCACCATCAGCCTCATGCTGTTAGGAGTCGGCACCCTGGGCCATCAAGGGGCTTACGGCGTCTATTCGGTCGGGGTCGCCAAACGGGCTAGCGGCAACGCCTGGATGGTCACTGAATGGTCTCGCGTGGGTAGCACTCGTGGTGGTCTCTATCGCATTTCCTCGCCCGGAACCGGGGCTGCCTACACGTTGATGTCGGACTCAGCAGTCGATGGACGCGCTCGGCTGGGTGGAAGCAGCGAGCTGGTCGTTGATCTTCCCCCCTTTTCGTCAAAAGGGTTCATGCACTTGTCACGACGCGAACTGGGGTCTGCGCCGATAGGTCAGGGCTACTGGGTCGTCGAGCGAAAACCTCTGCAGGCCTCCCCTGCAGAGGAAACGGAAGGGGAAGATCAACCTGACTCTGTTGTGAACTCTCTTGTCGCGGACATCGATTTCGGAACTGCGGTCAATCCCGATACCATCGCTAACCTGCAGAACATTGTCTTTCGGTGGAAAGGTGGGGACAAACCACAGCTGGTCAACCGGGCACTGGCTGTCTATGGAGATATGTACATTGAACTCCAGGCAAACGAACAGGGCCTGTTTCCTAAGGGGGTGGCGCAAAAGCTGAGTAACAGCAGTGAATTAACCCAGAACTACAACCCTTGGGGACAACCAAAAGAGACAAAACTGAACTCCAATGTTGCCTTCACGCTGCTTTGCTATGCGTTGGGAGTACGCGACAGCATGGAACTGCAAAAATTCACATTACCCTCCGACCAACTGCTGCTGGCGACGTTCGTTGATACTCCTGCCGACTGGCATGTCAAAACCCAGCTGGCAGTTAAGCAGTCAGCCCAAATGCTGCTCATTCAGCCGTTTGAATTGAGCACTCCCAATGACTTCGCTCCCCTTGAATCGATCTCTCCATGAATGAACCATCAGCGAACGTTGGCAGCCTCGATCAAAGTCCTCCCCCTGTTTCTCACCCCGCGATTTTGTTCGGCGGGGTCTGGCACAAGTACGATTCGAAGCGATGGGCGTTAAGCGGCATGTCGTTTAGTGTGGCCGCGGGAGAACTGCACGGCTTTGTCGGTCCCAACGGCGCAGGGAAAACCACCTCGCTGAAACTGATTTGTACTCTGCTTCCACCCCAGGAAGGGAAGATCGAAGTCTTTGGTCATGATGTCGTCTACAAGCTGCACGATGCCCGGCGAACACTCGGCTTTATGCCCGATCACTTCAGCACTTATCGCAAAATGACGGTATACGAGTACCTCGACTTCTTTGCTGCCGCCTATGGGCAGTCGTACAAGACTCGTGGCGATACGATTGCTGATATCCTGGCGTTGGTCGATATGTCGAGTCGCAAGAATGACATCATTTCTGGTCTTTCTCGCGGGATGCAGCAGCGAACCAGCCTGGCTCGTGTCCTGATTAACGATCCAAAGCTGCTGCTTTTAGATGAGCCTGCTTCAGGCCTCGATCCCCGGGCACGGATCGAACTGATGGACATCCTCAAGGCCCTGCAGTCGATGGGCAAAACGATTCTCATCAGTTCGCACATTTTGTCAGAGCTGGCCGATCTGTGTGACAGCGTAACCGTCGTCGACCAAGGGAAAGCCAAGTTCAGCGGCAAAATGGACGACCTGCTGGCGCGCGGCGAAACGACACCCATCTTTCGTTTGAAATTCGCCGAAACAGAAGGGGTCGAAACGCGACTACAAGCCATCACTGGCGTACTGGCTGTCGAACCGGGTCCGGCAGCCCAAGAGTACCGCGTCACGATCGACCCAGCGGTTATCGACACCAACAGCCTCCTCGCCCAGATTCTTTCCGCTCGGCTAACCGTTCGCTCTTTTGCTGAAGACCGCCGCCAACTCAACGAAGCCTTCATGGCTCTAACCACCGGCGGCGTTGGGGCGTAGCCCAATCGCTTCATTCAGTTTAGGCCCACTCCTTGCGGGCTTTTGCAGACTGAAGACGGTTTCACGTCATCGACTCGAATCACATTTGTTGGTCCTGCATCCGCCGCTCGATTCCCGGCAGTCAAGGTGGCTACCCCCAACATCAATCACTCGAACGCAAACACGGTCTCGGAAACCAGGAATGGCACGCAAAGCTCAGGCCGAACCAATCACCAGCAATCCACCTCGCAAAGGGGCCAAGCGCCGATCCGACATCCCTGCCGAGGTGCTGGCAGCCCTCAATCGTGGAGAAATAGCGACAGCCAACCTCGTCGAGTGGCTGGCCATTGACATGTCCCAGTTGTGTCGCCATGTGCTCGAAGATATTGGACAATCCAAAATCCCCGGAGGCTGGCTCAAAGGAATTGACGACCTGTGCAAATTAGGCATCTTGCAGAAAACCGAGCAGATTGCAGCCGCGATTGGTCAACTGTGGAGTGAAGAAGCCGATCGAACCACAAAGCTAACTGCGCTGGCAGCTCACCCATCTGATTGTGCCCGAGTTTGGGCCGCCTACATTGCTGGCAGAGCACCAGGCCAAACACTAAATAAGTCGCTGAAAGCCATTAGGCCGTTTGCCGCCGATCAACATTTTGGTGTGCGAGAATGTGCCTGGATGGCGGTCCGGCCGCAAGTGGCCAGTCAGCTTGCTGACAGCATTAAACTGCTAACCCCCTGGGCCATCGACAAGAATGTCAACATCCGCCGGTTCGCAGTTGAAGTCCTGCGCCCCAAAGGTGTTTGGTGCGTTCACTTGAACGCCTTGAAGGACGACCCCTCACCGGTTCTTCCAATTCTGGAAGCCATGAAGGCCGAACCAGAACGCTACGCGCAGCTTTCAGTAGCCAACTGGCTAAACGACGCCAGCCATTCCCAACCCCACTGGGTCAAGCAATTGTGCACGCGCTGGCAGCGAGAATCAGACGATGGCAATACTGCCTGGATCATTAATCACGCGCTACGCACGATCCGCAAAAGCCGCTAGCTCGCCAGTGATAACTGGACCACGGCCAAACCAGCGACAAAGAAAAGAAGCTGACCACTAATCTCACGAATGAAAGGCAAGGATCAAAAACGGCTCACTGCCAGATAACGGCCGATGATCCGCTGCCTTAAGTCTTCATTCGTCAGATTCGTGCAATTCGTGGTCTACTTCCTCTTCGTTACGTTTACCCTGGTGCTACTGAATCCGATCCATATCGCACGATAGCCCACCTGCTGCGCCGACGTAGCCTTGGAGCACGTAGTCCATCACCATGCGGTCGGAGTTGAATCGCCAGCCGAGAGTCCGCACGGAGTGCTTCATTCGGGCAATCCACTTCATCGGTAGATCGTCCTGATCGCGATCGAAGTAGAGTGGGATCACCTCGTCTTGAATGACCTTCATCAGACTCTTGGCATCGCGATCATCTTGCACGTCCTGGTTCACATGAACCCTGCCGTTGCCAATCGCAAAGCCATTCAGTCCATCGTAAGCCTCGGCCCACCAGCCATCGAGAATCGAACAGTTGAGGCCGCCGTTGAGGGCAACCTTTTGGCCACTGGTTCCGGAGGCTTCCAGCGGACGACGCGGATTATTCAGCCAGACATCAACCCCCTGAATCAGGTGCCGCGCCAGATTCATATCGTAATCCTCGATCACGAAAATCTTGCCCTTGAACGCACTGTCCTGCGTCAGCTTGTAGATCCGCTGCAGAATCCCCTTCCCATTTTCATCAGCAGGATGTGACTTCCCTGCAAAGATGAGCTGCACGGGGCGTTTGCTGTCAGCCAGAATACGGCCCAGTTGCTCGATATCTTTGAGCAAGAGATCTGCTCGCTTATAGGGTGCAAACCGGCGGGCAAATCCAATCGTCAGCGCTTCGGGGTTCAGTGCGTCATTAAACTCATTGATTTCAGCCTGCGACATCCCGATGCGGTTGCCGCGGCGAATCATTCGAGCGCGGCAGAAAACAATCAGCCGATTCTTCAGCGACTGGTGTGTTTCCCACATTTCACCCGACGATAACGATTCAAAATTGGTCCAGGTGTCTGGCTCGCCACTGTGCTCACGCCAGTCTTGGGGCAAGACGCGGTCATAAATGTCCTGCAACTGAGGAGCCAGCCAGCTTCCCAAATGCACGCCGTTGGTAATGTGGCCAATGGGTACTTCCTGCTCACCTCTCCAAGGCCATAGCGAGGACCACATCCGGCGACTCACAACCCCGTGCAGGCTCGATACAGCGTTGGCTTTGCGGCTCAGCTTGAAGGCCAGCACTGTCATCGTAAAGGGTTCGTTCGGATCTTGCGGATTGACGCGACCCAGGCCCATCATCCCCACCGTACCAATCCCCAGTTGATCGGCCTGTGGTCCCAGATGCTCATCAATCATCCCATAGTCGAACCGGTCGTGGCCTGCAGGCACAGGAGTGTGGGTTGTAAAACAACACATCGAAGCAGTTTCGCGAACTGCCTCATCAAACGATAGTCCTTCATCATGCATCCGCATCCGCACCATTTCGAGCGGAGCAAAGGCCGAGTGCCCTTCGTTCATGTGGACCACGTTCGGCTGAATCCCCAGCGCAGTCAACGCTCGAAATCCACCAATTCCCAACACCAGCTCTTGTCGAATCCGAATCCGCACATCACCACCATAAAGGCGAGCGGTCAGGCGGCGATCATCAGGGCTATTGGCTTCGACATTCGTATCCAACAGAAACAGCCGAACACGCCCGACGTTCACTTGCCATACCTGGGCATGAATCGAACCGGCCCGGGTATCGACCTTAACCATCACTTGCTTACCATCTGGGCCAAGGGCTGGCTCGATCGGTAGCTTCGAGTTTTCAACAGGGGCGTAAAGTTCACGCTGCCAGCCATGCTCATCAATTTGCTGTGAGAAATAGCCTTCGTTGTAAAACAGTCCGCAAGCAACCAGGGGAATCCCCAAATCGCTGGCACTCTTCAAGTGGTCACCCGCCAACACACCCAACCCCCTCGAGTAATTGGGGAGCGATTCATGGACGCCGAACTCTGCAGAAAAGTAAGCGACCGGCTTGGCACCAACCACCCCGGCATGGGTTGCCCCCCAGGTGTTGGACGAAGAGTTCATATACTCTTGCCAGCGGCGATAGTGATAGTTGATGCGCGAATGCAAAACCGCTTCGCGGCATCGCTGATCGACCCGCTCGGCCGTCATCTCTTTCAGCATCAGCACAGGGTTGTGGTCCAGTTCCCGCCAGCGAACCGGGTCAAGCTCACGAAAAATCGACGCCACTTCGGGCTGCCAGCACCACCAGTAATTGCGGGCCAAAGCAAACAGTTTGTCCGAAGTCGTCGCGTGATTCATGCGCCACATCCCTTCTGCTGGAGACGGCCTGGTCAGTCAATACGTTGGGGAATGCCGGCCAAGCCTCTGGAATTCCAAGTCGATTCGTGGAACCTCGAGCCCAGTGGCGCAGCTTGCCCAGAACTAAACTTGCCCGGCAGTATACCCGTCCCTCAGCGGTTTCAAAACCCGTGCCACTCGAATGGCAGGTAATCACTGCACCACGGGTAATCAGACGCGGACAGGAATTGTCCTCGCTGGCCCGCCCAGCTTGCCCGATCCGAAAATGACCCCTAGTCGGTCACCGCAAGCTAGCACCATCTATTCCCACCCACCGGTCTCCACAAAAATTGCCATGTTCTGCAACGATTTCTGGGCAGGGGAGAGAGGGGACAACAGTGGTCTACTCGGTCGTTGTCGGTGCTCGCTGAGTATCGTGCGGAAGCTCTCGGCCTTCTAATTCGGCTAAGGCATTGGCAGCAGCCCGCTGCTCGGCCTCTTTTTTGTTAGTCCCCCAGGCAGCAGTAAAGGTCTGCCCCCCCAGTACGGCCGCCACCTTGAAGTACTTCGAATGGTCCGGGCCACGCTCTTCCAATAGCAGATAAGCTGGTGTTTGCCCGGCGTTCTTCTGGGCTAAGTGCTGCAACGTACTTTTGAAGTTCTTGCCATGCGTCGCCTCGGCCACCACCGTAATGTGCGGGTCAAGCAGCCGTTCAACAAACTCTAGCGAGGCAGGCCAGTCCCCATCGAGGTAAACAGCCGCCACCAGCGACTCGAACACAGCAGCCAACATCGACAGGGGAATCCCGCCACCCGCCCCTAAGCCTTTCCCTCGTTGCAGAAACTGGTCGAGTCCCAACTGCTCACTCAGGGCAGCGCAGGTGTAACGACTGACGACAACCGACTTAATCCGGGTCAACTCCCCTTCGGTCTCATCAGGAAAGTTGCGATACAGCATGCCGCAAACGACGGCACCTAAAATTGCATCGCCCAAGAACTCAAGCCGCTCGTTCGATTCAAGTCTGGTGCGAGCCACGGAGGTATGCGTCAAACACTGCCACAGCAATTGCTTATCATTAAACTGATAGCCAATTGCTGTTTCGCAGGCTTTAACGACGTCTTCATCTCCGGCAAACTCGCTCATGGTTACCCTTCAACCGATGCACGAGTCTTTTCGAGACCAGTCTTGGCCACCTCAAACGGGTCTTGCGACCAATAGGTCCGGTTGAATAGCTCCAGCGAAAGCGTCCCCTGGAAACCAATCTGTTTCAGCGTCGCATAAACCTGCTTAAGCGGACAGGACCCATCTCCCGGGTACACCCGATGCTCGTCCCCAATCTTCTCGCGCGGCGGATCGGCTGGATAATCGTTGATGTGAAAGCAAAACATCCGATCGCCAGGAAAGTGAGCCAAACCTCCAAAATCGCTCCCACCCTTGTGGATGTGATAAGTATCAAGCAAATAGGCCGCCTTGGCTGGGCTACTTTCAATCCCCACAAAGGCGACTTCGCCCAAACGGCTTAACGCCTTCGAAAAGCCCCACAGTTCTAACTGAGGCGTTACTCCCATCTCGACACCCAAATCGAGTAACGCCCGATAGTGCGCCCCAGCTTCCAGCAAATTGAGGTTCGGGTTTTCGGTCACGCCTACCGGGGGCGCAGCGATTCGCGTCCCACCAATCGACCGAACCAGATCCATGCAACGCTTTGCCTCTTCAAGCCCTTTCTTCCGCTCGGCTGGGTCGACAGCCAAAAACGCCGCAAAGCCAATGGCACTCTCAACAAGCAATCCTTGATCAGCAATTCGCTTCTTCAGATCGGGAAGCGAGCCCCCTTCCTTTACGTACCGGTCGAGCTCGTCAATCCAGGGTTCAATCCCGGTATAGCCCGCCCTGGCCGTAATGTCGACCAGCTCCACAATCCCCAACTTCTGCCCCCGTAATGTCGCCGTGTTGAGGCAATAACGAAAGGGAAGAGGCTCAGGAGCCGCCGCCGAGGCAGTCTGCGACTGAATCAACTCAGCAGCCAAAGCGGTCGTCAAAGCCGTCGAAACAAAATCGCGACGAGTCGGTTGAAGCATGGTTAGCCTTCAAGAATGAATCTCAGATTCAAGCGTATTCAAAGAGAATCAACGTTTGGTAAAGAGGTGCCCGGCTGGCAATTGGTTATTCATTTTCGCCAGCCGGAAGATCACTTCGAGGAATATCCGCGCAATTCGCACGCCGCCATTCCTTGCCCCCAAAGCAAATCCTCCAGAATGATACGCCCACGCGGCTGCCAACACCATCTCCAGGCGCCGTCCAGAACCCCCGCCCCCAATCACCCTTCGCACCCCCTAAAATCGCTCCAAACAGCAAGGTCGCCAAAGGCGAACAGAGTTTCCCTCTGAAGTTGTTTTTTGGCCCCGTCGAGCGTTGATTCTCCGGGCGCCGTGCATGGGAGCCATCTAAGTTGGAAAAAGCCGTGTTCTCTTTTGGCAACAACTTCGCGGACCCGTATTTGTCAGACGACCATCAAATGAGCCTTTAAAGTACGTCCAACCTGGACACCGATTGCAATGCAGCTTACCTCGATCGATCTTCTGTGGATTCTGGTCTCTTCCTGCCTCGTGTTCCTGATGCAGGCAGGCTTCTGCTGTCTCGAATGCGGACTGGTCCGGTCGAAGAACAGCATCAACGTCGCTATCAAAAATGTCCTCGACTTCTGTGTTTCCAGTTTGTTGTATTGGGCTGTCGGATATGGATTGATGTTCGGCATCTCGCACGCCGGTCTATGGGGAACAAGCGATTTTCTTCCAGACAAGGGACATAGCGGGTCATTCTGGGTCGTTTTTCTGTTCCAACTGATGTTCTGCGGAACGGCCACCACGATTGTCTCGGGTGCCGTCGCAGAGCGGGTACGGTTTTCAGCATACCTCGTTTGTTGCGTCATCGTTTCGGGTTTGGTGTATCCCTTGTTTGGCCATTGGACTTGGGGAAATGGCTGGCTGAAAGAACTTGGTTTCATCGACTTTGCTGGCAGCACGGTCGTTCACTCGGTCGGGGGCTGGGCAGCACTGGCAGCCATCGTCACCCTCGGTCCACGTCTTGGCCGATTCGACCAACAGCGAGATCCCATTCACGGGCACAACTTGGTGCTGGCCGCTTTGGGCGTCTTCTTGCTATGGTTTGGCTGGTATGGATTCAACGGGGGAAGCACTCTCGCACTCACCGATCAAGTTCCCCTGATTGCTATTAATACCACGCTTGCGGCTGTAGCGGGCGGGGTTGCGTCGCTAATCGGATCATGGTGTCGCGAACATCGTCCCGATGTAGTTGCAGCCTTAAACGGAGTACTCGCAGGCTTGGTCGGTATCACCGCCAGTTGCCATTTGGCAACACCCATGACTGCCATCTTAATCGGTGCCGCAACTGGCTTGGCTGCGCTCCTTGCTACGTGGCTTCTAGACAAGCTGCAAATTGACGATGCAGTCGGGGCTTTCCCCGTCCACGCAGTAGGAGGAATTTGCGGCACGCTAATGGTGGCCTTGGTTGTTCCCGAAAATGGTTGGTCCCAGTTGAGCGTACAAGCCATTGGAATCACCACTTGCGCCATATGGGCATTTGGCATCACCTGGTTGCTGTTGCAAGCCTGTTCTTTAGCGCTTCGACTACGCGTTACGCTTGAAGAAGAGGAGCAAGGCCTCAATATCAGCGAACATGGTGCAACGATTGTCGCCGATGACCTGCTGAAGCAAATGCAAAACCAGCAGCTTTCAGGCAATTTCTCACTCCGCGCTGCCGTTGAGCCTCACACCGAAATTGGTCTGATCGCCACTCAGTACAACCGCGTGCTAAGCCGTGTCGAACACGAAATCTCGACCCGCGAAGAAACAGCCCGACAACTGAAATCTGCTCAAGCTCAGTACCGCGACATTGTTGAGAATGCCGTCGAGGGAATTTTTCAAACCACCCTCGATGGTCGCTATCGAAGTGCCAATCCAGCGTTGATCGAAATCTATGGCTATGACGACCTCGCCGACTTGCAACTGCACATGTCCGATATCGGCCATCAATTGTATGTCGATCCCACCCGTCGAGATACATTCGTCAGCCAGCTCACTCAGCATGGTGAAATCCGTCATTTCGAATCCGAAGTATTCCGCAAAGATGGCAGCACAATCTGGATTGAAGAACAGGCACGAGTTGTTCGTAAAGCAGACGGAACAATCGACTACTTCGAGGGATCGGTCCTGGATGTAACACAGCGACGACTCGCACTGGCTGCGTCTCAAGCCTGTGAAGCAGCGGTTGCCGCCAACGAGGCCAAAAGCCAGTTTCTGGCCCGAATGAGTCATGAAATCAGGACTCCACTTAACGGAGTCTTGGGAATGCTCGATCTGCTTGCTGGCAAAACCAGCGACCCGCAGCACGCCAGATATGTTGAAGTCGCCCAGTCTTCCGGACGCTCTCTACTGACCCTCGTTAATGACATCCTTGATATTTCAAAAATCGAGGCGAGTAAACTCGAACTCGACTGCCATCCGTTTGACCTCCGTTTACTTGTTGAAGAGTCGATCCTGGGACTCAGCGAACGAGCGTCGCAAAAAGGCCTCGCATTCGTCTGTCGAATCGCCCCCGAAGTGAAAGACCTCGTCATCGGCGACTCTCATCGACTGCGGCAGATTCTGGTGAACTTAGTTGGCAACGCCATCAAGTTTACTAGCCAAGGCCAGGTATTCGTCAATGTGACCCGCGATATCGGCAACAACCACCTCTACACCCTTCAAGTGCAAGACACCGGCATCGGTATTCCGTATGATCGTGTCGGAAAAATGTTTCAGGCCTTCTCCCAGGCCGATGCCTCAACGACTCGTCAGTACGGTGGTAGCGGGCTGGGCCTAGCCATCTGCAAAGAGCTAGTCGAATTAATGGGTGGCAAAATCGGCGTTGAAAGCACGCCCCAGGTTGGCTCAACGTTCTGGGTTAAGCTTGAGTTACCTGCTGCAGCCAGAACCTCGGCCTTAACCGCGCGAAGCCCGGATTCGCTTGGCTCACTGAGGTTGCTGGCAGTCGACGAAAATCAGCTCAATCGACAAATCTTGTCCGAAATGTGTGCAGCCTGGGGATTCGAATGCGATCTCGCAGAAAGCTGGGATGCTGCCTTACTGGCTCTCCAGTATGCAGCAACCAGCGGCCCTGCCTATTCCATGATTCTGCTCGACGAACCGCTGTTGACTGCACACCTTGACGATCGCGATAAGTGGCACGCAGCACTATCAACCGCCAGCTTGGTCGTCATGTGCCAGGGGAACAGCTCTCCCGATAGCGACTGGATGCGCCAGCACCAGATATCAGCCATCATCCATAAGCCGTTCCGCCAGTCTCAAGTCTTCAACTCACTCCAAAACTGCGGCACCACACTCAGCAGCAATTCGGCTCAGCGCAATCCTATTCGCTACACAAACACGCTAGCGGGACGGGTTCTTGTCGTCGACGATAACGAAATCAATCGATTCGTCGTTCAAGAGATTCTGGTTGAAGCCGGACTGACTGTCGAAACAGCCTCCAGTGGCGAAAAGGCCTTCGAGATCACAAACCGGCAATCGTTTGACCTGGTGCTTATGGATTGCGAAATGCCGGGCATTGATGGCTTGCAAGCCACTCGCCACCTCCGTCGGCAACCAAAGACCAGCGACTGGCCGATTATTGCGTTGACCGCCAATGCCATTGCCGGCGAGCAAGCACGCTGCCTGGCCGCTGGCATGAATGACTATGTCTCTAAACCCATTAATCCAACAACTTTGCTGGAAACACTGGCACGCTGGCTGCCACCCGTTAAACAGCTTCCCGATCCCAAAAACAGTCAGTCATCGCCACCAGATAAGCCCGACACGACTGCATCAGGTCTCAACGAGTTCAAAACCATCAAGTGGAATGACCTGCACGCACGCTGCCTAAATAAGCCCGACTTAGTCAGAACAGTCCTGCAGAAGGCACTTGGGGCGTTACCTCCCCTGCTGGCTCGACTTGTACTCGCCTGCGAATCAAACGATCAACAGGCCATTCATGCGGCCGCACACACCCTGCGAGGAACCTCGGGCAACCTGGGTTGCGAAGCAGTTGTTCACTGGACGGCCGAAATCGAGCAGCGGCTCAACAAGCCCGGTCAGGTCAATTTCCAGACGGAGATCAAGCACATTGAGCAATCGCTCAACGCCGCTTATCAGGAGATTGAGCGGTATCTCGATGCATCCGTCGCTGTCGCGTACTGATTGTGCCGCTTTTACTGAGTTCGTGGCCCCGCAAAGTATTCACTAGGCCCCATTTGTTGAGAACAGAAGCAGGCTTCTGCACAAAACTCGAACTACGCTTGTACTGCAACAGCGGCGAATTCGCTTCACTTGGCGAAGCCAGCACGGGGAAATCATGAAAGTTCTGATTGTCGACGATGATGAAATCAGCCTGGAACTCTTGAAAAACGTTCTCAGGGATGATGGCTTTGAAGTCTTCACCGCTCAGAACGGAGAAGAGGCTTATCGGATCATCCGCGAGGAAAGCTGCAAGCTGGTCATCTCTGATTGGGAAATGCCAGGAATCAGTGGTATCGAGCTTTGCCGCCAAGTCCGCGCTGAAGCATCAATCGGATATGTCTACTTCTTACTTCTCACCAGCCATAACAATCCCGAACAAACCGTTGCCGGATTGCAGGCCGGCGCCGATGACTTTATCGCCAAGCCGTTTCATCCACAAGAAATCGTTTTGCGGTGCAGGGCGGGCGAACGAATTCTGTCGCTTGAAACCCGTGACGTCGTCATTTTCGCTCTCGCCCGGCTGGCAGAATCTCGTGATACCGAAACAGGTGCCCATCTCGAGCGAGTTCAGCACTATTGCAAGTTGCTGGCCAGCACGCTGCGATCGCAAGGCCGCTTCGCCACGCAGATTGATGGCGAATTCATTCGCCTCATCACTGAAACCAGCCCCCTCCACGATATCGGCAAAGTGGGAATTCCCGATAACGTCCTCCTGAAGCCAGGTCGCTTGACCCACGACGAATTCGAGATCATGAAGACCCACACCGTCATCGGTGCCCAGACACTGCAGGCGGCCCTCGATAAGTTTCCCGAAGCCAAGTTCCTCCGCATGGCCCGCGACATCGCCGCTTCTCACCACGAGCGCTACGATGGAGCAGGCTATCCCTACAATCTTTCGGGAGAAGACATTCCCCTTTGCGGCCGAATCGTCGCCGTCGCTGATGTGTATGACGCCATGACTTCAAAGCGTGTCTACAAGTCGGCCTACTCGCACGAAACAGCGGTCGAACTGATCGCCGAGCAATCGGGCCAACAATTCGACCCCTCCGTTGTGGCGGCCTTCCTGCAATGCGCTACCGCGTTCCGAGAGATCCACAACCGACTGCAACCGGCTGAGTCAGAGCTCCGCCTCGAAGGGGTCTTGGCTAACTTCGAAGAAACCCGACCAAAGACCATTCGCAGCAGCCAGCCCATCGAAGAATTCGACCCACCGCAGTTCTTCCCAATGCCCACTGCCGGTTAGTGACCAACAATCAGACAGTGCGTCGTGTTCAGTCCGTGATGGCGCCAATCGTTCTTCGGAAAAGTACTTCAGCCCTTTCCAAGACCCGATTTGCGGTACTGACGGCCCAGTAAGACCCGCGAAGGCGGCTCTGAAACCACACCTACGAAAACAGCTCTTTCGCACTCGCTGGCGGGGCACCCATTACGTGGAAACCGGCATCGACGTGCAACGTTTCTCCCGTAACGCCGCTGGCCAGGTCGCTCACTAGGTACAAGGCCGTCTTGCCCACTTCCAACGCATCGACGTTACGTCGCATTGGGGCCATCTTGTCATACAGCGAGAACATCGCATCGATGTCCTTCACAGCCGACGAGCTTAATGTCTTGATTGGACCCGCACTGATTGCATTCACCCGGAATCCATCCGCACCAAGCTCGTAAGCCAGATACGTCACTGCCGACTCGAGAGCCGCTTTACAGATCCCCATCATGTTGTAGCCAGGGATCACCCGTTCGCCCCCCAAATAGGTCAGCGTTAGCACGCTGCCACCCGGAGTCAAAATCTGCCGCGCATGCTTCGTCACCGCAATCATACTGTAACAACTGACATCCATCGCCAGTTTGAACCCGTCGCGCGACACGTCGTACACCGGCTTCTTGATGTCTTCAATCGGCGCATAAGCGATCGAGTGAATCACAAAATCGACCTGGCCGAAGTGCTCTTTTGCGGCCGCGAACGCTTTGTCCAAATCCCCATCTGACTGCACATCGCACGGCTGAACAAACTTGGCTCCCAATGGATCGACCAACTTCCGTACGCGGCGTTCCATCTTGGGATTGGCTGGGTCTTTGTCGGGCAGAAAGGTAAACCCCAGCTCGGCCCCTTCCTCGTGCAGCTTCTGGGTAATCCCCCAGGCGATCGAGTAGTCATTCACCAAGCCTAAAATCAAACCCTTTTTGCCGGTCAGCAAACCCATCGTGTGGCTCCATCAATCTGCAGAAAATGAACTGCCCTGAGGCAGCAAGGTGTTGTTCCGATAAGACGCCAGTGGACCCTCGGCGCTTCACAAGCAAAACGAAACGACGTGGTAAAATCGTCACTTCTTGAAGAATATTGACTTAACTCGTCAACTCGAACGATAGCCAAGTCTGACTGACCCAGCAACCAACAGGATCGACTTGATTTGCCTGTTGAACATTTTGGGTGTTCAATGGCATCGATACGTGAACCGCGAATCGGATCCACGCACTCTACCGGAATGCTCGCGATTCGTCGCTGTTCCAGCCTCGTGAGAGGGGGGCAGGTCGCGGACGGCTGGCGGCACTGCCAACAGCGGGCATTCCACCGGTTTCTTCGGCCACAACTTGCACGAGCAGGGGCTGTGTCAAATTGGCCCTGCTGATCGACGAGCGAACGATCGGACCATTCCCCGGGGAACCGGTGAATAGCTCGTCGGCCGAGTTTGTCTCTCCGGCAGAAAGGCTGGCCACTGCATCCGAAGCCTCGTTGGTGCCATTTCCAATCCGCCAAGGAGACGGCTCCTCTGCAAATTGTGGCTCTTGGAGCGATGGTTCGTCGCCTGCCAGTTCTTCACCCGCTGGCGATTGTCCTCGGATTTGCGAAGCCTTATTGATCGCGGTATTCGTTGCGATCAAGGTCCCGTCAGCCAATCGCAAACGTGGGCTTCCTGCAACGACCCAGCGATCCCACTCTCGCTCTAACTCATCAATGCGTCCATAGCCATAATGCTGCTGCAATGCAGGCTCCCAGCCTTCAGCCAATGCTTGCTTCAGAAACGCCAGATAGGTTCGTTTATTGCTCCGCTCAATGAGGTAATCCGCCAGTACATAACCTTCTGCATACAAAGTTAGTACCTGCCGCGAATCGGTCGGATAGTCCTTCATTCGCAATAGCTTCTGTAGCGGTATTTTGCGATTCGTGCCGTTCACCTGTTCGGCCAGACTGCGCAGCCGCATCCGTTCTGATTCATGCTCGATCAAACTTGCTGCCCCTTCATCGGCCCACCGCGGAAGTGGTCGGCGAAAGTAGCAGGCAAAAATAGTGTGGTTAATCTCATGGGGCAGCACCGAATCGAGGATTCGTTCGGGCGTTCCTTGGATCGACATTTTCCAACCAAACACTTCCCCTCGATCGAAGTGGAATGTGGTGGCTCCCCCCGCACCCAGATTGCCAACCTTCACAGAAATCGGGCAGGGGTTGGCCCACTTCGGCATCTCGGCCCCGGTCCATTCGATGGCCAACTCCCGCCGGTAGACCTCGGCCGCTTCCCCCACTTGCCGCGCAAATTCTGGGGTTGGGGCACTCACAATAAAGTTGGGCGTGCGGTGCGCTGCCGCGAAGGCGATATCGGCGGAAACCAGCAACCACCCACAGGTTGCCAGCCCCACCATCAACCAAGCGGGCCAACCCATCAATCGTTGCTGTTGTATTGAAGCGTCCATGCACACTCTCTGCCGCTGAAGGGAATATCGCTGCAATCTGTCGCGCAGCAGCCCACCAAAGCAGAAGCAAATCACAGTCCCCAACAGGCCAAATCGACCGACTATCGCTGAGTAAATGACTTAACACATTAAATTGAAATGAGTTGCGTCATCCTTCCATTAGGCCGCGGACGGCACTAGCCGCCCCTGTCACCGCAAAAAACTTGTAACTTTTACAGTCAACTCTCAGCCGAAGTTGCATTGGCCTCTTCACCCAATCGGCCTCCCCCATCCTGTAGACTTCCGGCTATAGGCCCTCGTCCAAGGCTCGCTCAACTCTCCCGCCCCATCTCCCCGATACAGAACCAGTACGCTCGCCACCTGGAAACAACACCTTAAGAAGTAGAGAGATTCCTTAACCCGAACACTGCAACAGCCAGGCAGACGATCCCTGGCTTAACGGTCGCCCGGCTTCGGAATCACTGGCGCTGCCTGCCGCAGCCCCAGTTGGAGTACGCCGTCTTGTCCCACTCGCACCTGGTCATTCAGCATCTGCTGCAACAACTGCAAAGTTTCGTCGCCGAAAAGAAGGCCCGGCCGCGACGCCCCGAGTGGATGGACACCCTCATTCAGGATGTCGCCGCCCAGTTTCACCCCTTGGGAACCGTGGCCCGGGTTGGATACGAATGCGAACCGACCGAAATGGGTTGGCAACTGCGCATGTATCTCGGCTCCTCCGAAGTGGTTGGCGGTAAAGATGACGGTCGCTCTCAAGTCGCCAATTTCGACCTGGGGATCCTCAAGCTGATCAAGTGTTTCGACGACGTCACCGATGTCACCTGGAGTTCAATCGCTTCAACCCCCGATGCCGGCCGATCGTTCATTACGCTCGATGGAATCAAGGGGCAGCAATCGGTCTGCTTGAAGGTCTATGCCTTTCCCCCTCGTGACTCAGGCCTCGCCCTTCGCACCCATCTCGACGGCTCCGTCGAAGAGGTCCCCCGCCAAGGCTGATGCGTCCCTGTAGCTTGTCAAATGATTGAGATCAATCATTCTCTGGCAACGCAGTCCCGCTCTATCCTCTCGTTCACCGATGACTGCTAGCCGGGATTGTTGGTGGCTCAAATGGTCATCGTGTTTCTACATGACTTCTAAATCGTAGCGGAAGGGTGCGAGCCCTCCGGTTCATCGCAATCGGTTGTTAGGCGAAGCCGCAAGTAGCTGTTCTATCGGACGGCTCGCGGCGTTCCGCTGTGATGCACAACGACGTACTCCTTTCGTCTGAGATCTCGCACGGAGCCTCGAAGACCGTTCTGTTGGGTAAAATCGCCGAATACCCCTTCAGCGAAAGGGATTGCGACCTAACTTTTGGACTGCACTAGTAATTGAGGCTGACAACCGACTCGCATCAAAGCAAACGGCCACTGCCGTCCAGGACGACAGTGGCCACCATAGGTCATTACCTGCTTAGCGCTGCTTCCACTAGCTGCAACACTCATTGCTCGAGCATCCTGCTGGCAATGCGTTCGATTGAGTTCCCTCCATCACAGTTGGAACTGCAACGGGTCGCTGGCTGGTGATGGCAATCCGCGTTCCGGCTGGCGTCGGAGCCTTTGGCAGCACGACGGTTAGCACCCCATCGACAAAGTTGGCAGTGACCTGGTCATGCGACAGCGCCACTGGAAATCTCAGCACCCGTTCGAACACCCCATATGGGCTTTCAAACCGGCCTGAGACAACCTTGTCGTCGTGAGTCGCTCGGTGCTTTTCCCCTCGAATTCGCAGTTCGTCCTGATCGAGATCGATCTCGACCTTCTCTTGCGGGACTCCCGGCAACTCGATTGAGACTTCATACCGGTCTGCCAACTCGACATAGTCAAGCCGTGGGACAAACGAGGCCTTTGCCGAAGCGCTCGAAGTGGCTACGTCTTCAAACAACGTCTGCAAGTCGCGATGCAGGCGTTCCAGGTTCTGAGCAGGATTCCAGGGAAGTCGACTGGTAAACATCATGGCAAAACTCCTTCGTCAAGAAACGTAGTGAAAGTGGACATCCCCTCCGCAGGGGCGTACTTCGAAACGGACGACAATCGCCAGCCACCAATCAACCGGCCGAAATCGACCAGTCAGGAAAGTTAGCGACGCCAATTCTTGTTACGGGAGAGCATGCTCGGCCTTGGCAATCCACCAATAAGCATGCTGCGTGCCAATTCCTCAAATCCGCGAACTGGAGCGGAGTTAATGCTCTAAGAATATGTCACCAATATCTTTACAGCATTTCTTCAATTCCTCTCGGATGAACGTATCTACGCGCAAAGCTGCCTTTTTGGCACCTGCGGAACACCGTTCAAAAGAACAGCCATAATGGCATGTCGCCAGCCCCGTCCGTTTGGGAAGACCTGGAAGACTGTCACACTTCCGGCAACTTGAGTCAGCCAAAAACGCTACAAGGGCCGATCTTCTCACCACGCGCCTCGGGGGTGCGGTGCGCTGTCACAGCCCCGCTCTTCCACTTTAGGCGCTTTCAGGGACGAAACACTCTCAGGTAGCAGCCACCAACTTCCATGGCGTTTGCAGGGTCGCGAACCACTGGTGAACGGCGACGACGACGTTTGGCCGTCGAGGCCGACCGGGACGGCGAAAGCGTCGATGCGCCCCAGCTTGGGATCCCCCTCGCTGAGCTCTTGCAGCGCTCTGCTGCCAGTCGGCCCGTTCGCAAAGTCCCCGGGTTGCCGGTTCGTGCCTGGCTCATGTGGACCATCGTCGGCACCTTGGCCACCCTGATGGCCGGGCTGCTATCCCTCGTTGCTCTGGCTGACAAACTTCCAGCAGCATTGGCACCAATCTCACAAACGCTCTTGCTGGGCAGCCGACCAGCAATTGTCCTCTACACCGAAACCATTCTGTGGATCTTAATCGCAGAGCTTGCTCTGCTGGTTGGCTGGTGTCGTTCGTGCAGCCCACTCGACTTCGCAGGCCGATATCGCATCTGGCCACGAGCAGCAATCGTCGCAGCAGCCACCGGCCTGTGTATCGCCACGGGCGTTCATCATGGAATCCAGACTGTCTGCTGTCAGCTCCTGGAACGGAACATCTGGCGACCCGAAGTGACCGCCTGGTTGATTCCCGTTGTCCTCTTCTGGGGGCCAACCATTCGCCTGTTAGACCGCGACTTACGCGGCGACCGGACCGGCCTGATCCTGTTTCGCATGTCAATCAGCATGCTGGCCGTTGGCCTTTTGGCTGATGGATTAGCTATCGAACTGGCAAACTATCCCTGGATGCAAAATGCTTCTCCGCTGTGGAGACTCTGGGGCAGCTTCTGGCTGGCCATCTCGCTTTGGGTTCACTTGCGTTTCGTCGCTTACGAGACGGCTGATCCACCTTCTCCCGAAGAACGCAAAGCACTCAGGTTAGCCCGCCTCATCTCCGTGATTCACTTACCGCGATTCCTGAAACGTCGCGTCGCCGTGGCCGACACACCTGCAGCACGCCGCCGTCGCAAGAAAGCGACCGAGGAATCCGACGAAGCTGAAACAGCTGAGCCAGTTCGCCGCACTCGCAAAAAGCCAGCCTCTGCCAGTACCACCACCAAGACTAAGCGATCCACCAAGCCGCGGGTCCGTGTCGAAACCTCGGCCGACGAGTCTGACTCATCGGCCGAGATGAGCCTTGAAGAGCTAGAAGCCGCTACGCGGCCTGAATCTTCCACCAACCTCGGCAGCACTGCCAATCGTTCCGACACTGATTTCGCTGATGACGACTCGTCCGACCAGACCAACGGTTGGAACCAGCAGTCCTGGGACAGTTCGTCCGACAACTCCTACAAATCCAAGAACCAAAAGCAAAAAGGCTCGCAAAATGAACCGCGGTCTCAACCCGAATTATCTCGCCCTGCCCCTACCCCTGCGCAGCCACAGGTAACGGCAAAACAAACGGCGATCAAGGGGTCCAATTACTCCTCGTCCAGCGACGATGAGAGCGAAGGTGACGACGATTCAGCCGAAACCAGTTACCGCACTGACAGCGGCCAGGGGAGCAGCGACCCCTACAAAGGCCTCAGCAAACGTCAACGCCGCGAACTGAAACGCCAGATGCGCGACTAACATTCTGTCGCAAACAGATGGGTTCTTGCTTTCGTGTGCCGCTGGCTTTGCCAGTGTCTTCATACAACCGGTGTCTTGACGTGATCGGACAAATCACATTGGCACAGCCAGCAGCTCACGTGAGTCGCTGTAAGGACCTTCATTTGCGAGTAGCGGTTCTTCGTTAGTACCCACCCAGTTCGCCGCTGCCGGTTGCCACAATTGGCTCCAGACCTAACCGCTTGCGACACTCGTCAAGCATCTCTTTGGTCTTCGTTGCTCCTGCACGTGTTACGCCCAGACTACGCACTGCTAACAATCGATCTAAATCGCGAACCCCACCAGCCGCTTTCACTTGCACGCTGGCTTTGCTATGGGCACGCATCAGTTTCAAGTCTTCGTCGGTGGCGCCACTGGTTCCATAACCAGTACTTGTCTTGACCCAATCCACCCCAATCTCGCTGCAGATCTCGCACAGCCGAATCTTTTGGTCATCATCCAAATAGCAGTTCTCGAAGATGATCTTGATCTTCTGACCAGCCGAGTGAGTCACATCAGTCACTGCCCGAATATCTTCGTGTACATAGTCCCAATGGCCACTTAGTACTTGCGAAATATTCACGACGAAATCGAGTTCGGTTCCGCCATCTGCCAGCGCCTGTCTGGCTTCCGCCACTTTAATTGCAGTGGTATGCCCGCCATGTGGAAAGCCAATCGTCGTGCTTGGCTGAACCGTACTCCCCTTAAGCAACTCGGCACACCGTTTGAGAGCAAACGGCATAATGCAGACACTGCCTACATCGTAAGCACGGGCCAGACGACACCCCGCCTCCAGGTCGGCCCATTTGATCGTGGGATTAAGAAGCGAATGATCGATCATCTTCGCACAGTCGAGATACGTATAATTCATGCTGAAAATCCCTGACAAATCGAGGTTGGTAGAGAAACACAGGTTTAGGGCCGAACACAAATCAGTAGTAGAATGAACACGTTAAAGGCCTAATTCGCCGAGCTCATTCACGCCGCGCTTCCGGCCAGACGAACTGGCGCAAATACCGGGCACTCTGAATGAGCGCCGCTTCCCTGCCGGCAAGGCTTCCTTCGTACGCCCGGTCTTCAACCTCGACGCAAATCGGGCCGCGATATCCGGCGTCGGTCAGCACCGAGAAAAACCGACCCCAATCAACCGTTCCCATCCCCGGCAACTTCGGTGAGTGATACAAATTGGGATACGCCAGTGTTCCTACTTCGTCCAGCAAGTGCTGGTCGACTCGCACATCCTTGGCATGTAAGTGAACCAATCGATCGGCAAACTCACGGAGCGGCTTCAAGTAATTCATGTTTTGCCAAACCATATGCGATGGGTCATAGTTGAGGCCCCATGCCAATGAAGGAATCGCCTCGAACATTCGTCGCCATACCGCAGGATTCGAAGCCAGATTCTTCCCCCCTGGCCATTCATCGCGAGTGAACAGCATCGGACAGTTCTCAATGCCGATTCTCACACTGTTTGACTCTGCCAGGGCCACCAAGGGCTTCCATGTTTCCAGAAAACGAGGCCAGTTCTCATCAACACTTTCAACCGGGTTCCGACCAACAAACGTATTGACGACACCTACCCCTAGCCGGTTGGCTGCGACGATCACTTGCTTCAGTTGAGTGACCGCAGCCGATGCTTCCGCTTCGTTGGCACTAAGGGGGTTGGGGTAGTACCCCAATCCGCTGATTGAAATTCCCGTTCGCTCAACCAGTTGCTTGATCTCAGCTACTTTGGCATCGGTCAAGCTGTTCACATCAATATGGGTAATCCCCGCATAGCGACGCTCAGCTTTGCTGACTGGCCAGCACATCACTTCCACACAGTCGTAGCCCGCTTTCTGGGCGACAGCAAAAACCTCTTCCAGTGAAAGCTCTGGCAAAATGGCGCTGACAAATCCCAGTTTCACGGTTTGATTCCCCATCAAGAACTGATTCGAATACCCGATTGTGCTTGTTCGCACGGCTAACACACTGTTGTTACCCGTGCCTCAGCCCCATCACCATTCTTCTAGCTGCTGATCGTCTCCCAGCCTTGCCGCTGATGACTCTTCAAAATCGCATCACAAATCTTTAACTCCCAATGCCCATCGGCAAATGTCGGAAAAGCAGGGGCCGTCTTGTATGTTCCGTTGCGAATAGCTCCATAGAAGTCAGCAAACAACTGCTTAAAGGTATCGGGGTAGCCCTCGTTGTGGCCTCCCGGGTAACTGCATAGCGAGCTTGCCCGGGACGATAACAAGGCCGGATCCTTCAATAGCACCTCATTGGCCTTATCTCGGGCACCCAGCCAGAGTTCGTTAGGTGTCTCGCTGTTCCACGCAACAGCTCCACCCGTCCCTCCAATCTCAAATCGAATACAGTTCTTGCGACCCGCAGTTGCTTGAGAGACCCACAAAGATCCAATTGCCCCTCCCGAAAACTTCAGCATCACCGACCCGCAGTCCTCTGTATCGACTGCCACATCAATCAAAGCCGAATTCGCTTCGGACGTCTTGGTCGCAATCTTACCCGAGAACGTTTCCACCGGTCCCGCAGGCCGCCGCCGAACGGGGTGAATCGTCTTCAACATTCCTTGCACTGCCTCGACCTTCTGCCCAGTGATGTACTGAACCAGGTCGAGCCAATGCGTTCCAATGTCAGCCACCGCCCGTAGCGGACCCCCTTCCTCAGCCGTCACGCGCCAGTTGAAGTCGGTCGGCTTTAATAGCCAGTCCTGCACATACGATCCGTGCAAGTGGGCAATCAGCCCCAGCTCACCATTCGCAATCCGCGTCTTAGCTTCCACACACAGGGGATAGTATCGCACGTTGTAGGCCACACCGGCCGCTACATCGGCTTTGGTAGCCAGTTCGACCAGCTTGGCCGTCTCGGTCGAGTTCATCGCCAGCGGCTTCTCGCACATCACGTGCTTCCCCGCCGCCAGCAATTGCTCGACCGCACTGAAGTGATGCCGATTGGGCGTTGTCACGTGAACGGCAAACACCAGGGGATCAGCCAGCACCTCTTCCAATGACTGATAGGCCATCGGAACCCGCAACTGGGCCGCAGCCGCATTTGATCGGGCAGCCGATGATCCGAGCACACCTCGCACAAATAACCCCGCCCGGCGAAGTGCTTCGACATGAACCGGGCCAATAAACCCAGTTCCAATCACACAGACGCCTCGTTCTAATTCGCCCGGTAACATCGACTTCACCTCTCATCCAATAGTGACTCATCAATCGCCCGATGACTTGCCTGGCACCACACGCTGCTCGTCTACAGGTTTTAAGAGCCCACCCCCGGCAATGCTCCCCGTCGCTGACAACTGATGTCGAAACTCAAACGCTGAGCCCAGATAAACCGTTCGCTCCCACCACAGGCTTCGCCCATTCTCCAGTCGTCCAATCGCTTCGACCGATAACGCAGGAGCACCAGCTTCCACCCTCAACAAATCAGCTACCGCCGGCTCAAGTCCGATTGCCTTAATCGTCTGGTCGACATGATGCACCGCTAAACCCGGCTGACTCATCCAGTAGGCATACAACGATTGAGCCGCGTCAGCTTTGGTAAGTTGCGGGCTAAGCTCGTACGAAACAAACCGTTCTTCCCAAATGACCGCGACTTCATCAATGAATCGCAGCCGCTCGATCGACCATAGCTCGTAGTGTGGCTCTAGCTTCAACAGCACCCGCACCCGCTCATCGATTGTGCTTGCCAGTACCCGGTCAAATCGAAGTACCGACGTACCAGCATGATGCCCCATCTGCTGAACTTTGGCCGTAAAACTGACCAGTGACTCCAGTGAATGCCGCAGCGGCTCTTGTCGCACAAAGGTCCCCACCCCTTTGCGAAACTCCAGCCAGCCTTCGGCAATCAAGCTGGCAAGGGCCTTATTGGCAGTGGTCCTGCTCACACCAAACTCGGCCGCAACCTGACGCTCGGTCAAAAACTGCTCCCGAACCTGATAAGCACCCGACGCCAACCGGCTCTTCAACAACTGCTGAAGTTGGTGATAAACCGGATCCTTAACGATCTGTTTTTCAATCATGCGTTGACCATCAGCTTCTAGAGACCACACAACACGTGGCTTAGCCACTGTATAACGTCGCTGCCTGGAATTCAAGACTGGACAAATAGCACGT